>NZ_JARAMO010000291.1:0-38760 GCF_028807275.1 Mameliella sp. AT18 | reverse complement strand
CATGAAGGTCTTGTAGTAGAAACCCGCCGGCAGAAAGCGCTGCGCCAGGTCCAGCAGGCCCAGAGGATCGCGTTCGGCCCTGCGGGTATTGACGGCCCGCAGGTCCATGCCGTCGCGCAGCGGCGTCAGCGTGGCACGGCAATTGGGCGTGGAGATCCCGCCGTGACCGACATCGAACAGCGCGTTCGGCTCTTCTCCGCCAAGGCCCCAAAGACCGCGCGGGCGGTGATACTTGAAACTGCGGCCAAGCACGCGGGTGCCGGAGGCCAGCAGCGCCGAGGCCAGGGTATCGCCCGCGTAGCCTGTGTGCCGCTCTCCATCGAAGGTAAAGCGCAGGGGCCTGCCCCGGTCGATCTGCCCCAGTGTCGGATGGCGCCAGCCGCTCATGTCGCGGCCTCCCCGCGCCCGGGCAGCGCCGTGGCGTCCAGCACCTCGCGGGTGACGGTATCGCGGGTCAGCAACAGGATTTCACCGCAGGTGAGATGCACCCAGACCTCTCGCGCCCGGCCTTTCGGCGCATCCGCGCCGTAAAGGTAATCGGACCAGGCGGTGTCCGTGACCTCGGGCGCCGGCTCAGGGCGATGCTTACCCGCCTCGGCGGCAAAATAAAACTCGCTCTCGTCGCGGGGACCACAGAAGGGACAGGGGAATATCTGCATCTGGTCACTCCTGTTGGCTGCGGTCCGCGCACCAGACGCGGCGCCGGGCCTGTCCGCCGGGACGGGTTGTCCGGGACCCGGTCAATGGGCGATCCCCGAACCTGCCGCCTCGTCGATCAGCCGGCCCTTGGCAAAGCGGGTCAGGTCGAAGGGGCGCGAAATCTCGTGGTGGGTGCCGGTGGCCAGCATATGCGCCAGCAGCCAGCCGCCCGCTGGGATCGCCTTGAAACCGCCGGTGCCCCAGCCGCAGTTGAGAAACAGCCCCTCTGGCCCGGCGGGTCCGAGGATGGGCGAGCTGTCGGGCACCACGTCCACCACGCCCGCCCATTGCCGCAGCAGTTTCAGCTGACCGAAGGCCGGGAACATTTCCAACAGGCCGGAGACGATGGTTTCCTGCACCGGCAGGTTGCCGCGTTGGCCATGCGTCGGCACACGGTCCAGTCCGCCTCCGAAGACCAGTTCGCCCTTGTCGGACTGACTGACATAGGTGCCGGTGCCGAGGTACAGCAGCACAGTGTCCAGCATCGGTTTCACCGGTTCCGAGACGAAGGCCTGCAAGGCGTAGTCATGGATCGGCAGGCGGATGCCAAGGGGCGCGACGAGGCCCGGCGTGGCCCCGGCGGCGGCGATGCCCAGGCGGTCGCAGGCGATGGGGCCCCGGTCGGTCTCGACCCCGGTGATGCGCGCCCCCGTGGTGGAGATCCCGGTGACGGTAGTGCCCTCGACGATGTCGACACCCAGCGCGCTGGCGGCACGGGCATAGCCCCAGGCCACCGCGTCATGGCGGGCGATGCCCGCGCGTCCCTGCCAGACACCGCCCAGGCACTGGTAACGCGCGTCGGGCGCGTCGTTCAGCAACGGCAGGCGGGCGCGGGCCTCCTGCGGTCCCATCAGGCTGCCGTCCACGCCGTTCAGCATCATGGCATTGGCGATGCGGGCGCAGATCTCCATCTGCATCGGCGTATGGGCGGCGATCAGCATGCCGCGCTGGCTGAGCATGACGTTGTAGTTCAGCTCCTTGCTCAGCCCCTCGTAGAGCCGCAGCGCGAGGTCATAGAGCGCCACGCTTTCGGGATAGAAGTAGTTGGACCGGATCACCGTTGTGTTGCGCCCGGTATTGCCGCCCCCGATCCATCCCTTTTCCAGCACGGCAACCCGCCTGACCCCGTGGCTCTTCGCCAGGTAATAGGCCGTTGCCAACCCGTGCCCGCCACCGCCGATGATCACCGTGTCATAGGCGGGTTTCGGATCTGGCTTGCGCCAGGCCGGGCGCCAGCCCCGGTGGCCGCGCAGCCCCTCCCGGGCCAGTGCGAGGGCGGAATAGCGCGTCATTCGGTCAGGCTCCGGGCAATGCGCTTGAAATCTTCGACCTCGCTCGGGGCGGGGTGCTGGCCGGTGAAGCAATAGAGATACCCCTCGACCCGTGACAGGCGCTCCTCCAGCGTTTCGGACAGTTCCAGGGCGTAGTACCCGATCTGCTGGTAATAAAGCACGCGGGCGCGGATGTTGGCCTCTGCCGGGTCATAGCCGTGGCGGGCGAACATCTGCGCGATGGCCTCTTGCCGGGCCGTGTCCGACCGGTCGAGGGCGGCGCGCACCGTGTCATCGCGGCGCGCCCATTCCCGGACTGCGAAATCCAACCGGTGGTTGAAGCCTTTCGGGTCCACCACGCAGCGAAAGAAATTGTTGAGCGCGGCGGTGATGGTCGGCGCGGGCAATCCGGCATGGGCGATCATGACGCCGGTGTTGGTCCGCTCCCATTCGGCCAGCAACTGGTCCAGCAGGTCCTGCCGGCTCTGGAAGTACCAGTAGAAGGACGAGCGCGACACGCCCAGGCGCGCGCCGATGGTCAGCACCTTGACCGATTGCACACCGTCGGAAATCAAGACTTCCATCGCTGCGTGCAGCCAATCCTCTCGTGTGACCTTGGTATTGCCGGGGAGGTCTGGGACCTCGGCCTGTCGCTGCTTTCCGCTGTCATCTCCTGCCATCAATCCGCCGGCGCCGCGCCGCCCTCCCCGGTGCGTTTGGCAATGAACCCATCCAGCGCGGCCAGCCGGTCGCCGGTGGCACAGGCCGGGGCCTTGTGATCGGCCAGGATCTGCTGCCAGAGCCCCAGCGCGCGGTCGTTGGCATCCAGGCTGCCGCGTTCGGTCCAGGTACCGAAGTTCGACCAGTCCGCCACCAGCGGCTCGTAAAAGGCGGTGGCGTAGCGCTCCATCGTATGCGCGCAGCCGAAGAAATGCCCGCCGGGCTGCACCTCGGCCAGGGCGTCAAAGCCGATCTCCGCATCGGAACAGGGCGTTGCGGCGCAAAGCTCTGCCATGACCTGGACCATCTCCATGTCGGTGATGAACTTCTCGTAGCTGACGGTCAGCCCGCCTTCGATCCAGCCCGCCGCGTGGATGACGATGGATGCACCCGACATCAGCGCCCCCCAGGCGCTGATCTCTGTCTCATGCGCGGCCTGCGCATCGTTGGTGTTGGCCGCGCATCCGGCGGCATTGCGCCAGGGCAGCCCGACGAGACGCGCCAGTTGCCCGGCGGCCAGGCTTGCCTTGACCTGTTCAGGAGTGCCGAAGGCGGGGGCGCCGCTTTTCATGTCGACGTTCGAGGCGAAGGCACCGTAGCAGACCGGCGCGCCCGGGCGGGCCAGTTGGGTCAGGGTGATGCCCGCCAGCGCCTCGGCATGGCTGAGCGTGACCGCGCCTGCCACCGTCACCGGCGCCATCGCCCCCATAAGGCAGAAGGGGGTGACGACCGAGGGCTGGCCGTAGCGGGCGAAGTCGATCAACCCCTGCGCCATCGGAATGTCGATCTGACGTGGCGAGTTGGTGTTGATGATCGTGTAGCAATGCGGCTGCGTGCGGAATTCGACCTCGGACAGGCCGCGGAATTCGGCAATCATCTCGAAGGCATCCAGCGCCTGCGGCGTCCCGCGCGAAAAGACAAAGGGCACCTTGTCCGAGACACTCAACTGCATCCGGGTTAAGGCGTAGTGGCGCAGGTGGACGGGGATGTCCTGCGGCTCCACCCCCGGCGAAAGCATCTGGATCGCGTCAAAATGCTGAACCAGTTTCGTCAGCTCCTCGACATCGCGCAACGTGCCCGCGCGGCGGCCGCGCAGGAGGTCGGAACAATTCGGCGCCCCTGCCCCGGACTGAAAGGCAAGCGTGCCCAAGGCCATGTCCAGGTCGCGCGAGGGATCGCCGCCATGCAGCGTGAACCGGCGGGGCGCGGAGGCCAGCGCCGCCTCGACCACCTCTTGCCCGATGCGGACCATCTGGCTGTCCTCGTCCACGATGCAGCCCGCCTGCGCGTAGAGTTTGCGCGCCTCGGGCAGCAGAACCTTGAGGCCCAGCTCCGAGAGCACGCGGAGGGCGGTGGCGTGGATGGCCTCGATGCGGTCCTGCGTGAAAACCGTCTGCGGGGTGAACGGGTTGGTCAACTGGCGATAGTTGACCTTGCGGGCCGGGGCCGCATCGTCGCCACCGCGTTTGCGGCGGCGACGGGCCGGGGTCTGTGCCTCCGCGGCCATCAGACAGGCTTGCCGCGCATGGCGTTGCCCGCCGGATCGTAGGGCGACGGCGCGATCACGCGCGCGGGCCGTTCGGCGCCAACCACATGGACGGTCAATTCCGTGCCCTCGGCTGCCGCATCCGCATCCATCATGGCCAGGGCGTAGGATTTGCCCAGCGTATGACCGTAACCGCCAGAAGTGACAAAGCCCACGCGCCTGCCATCCTTCCAGACCGGCTCATACCCACTGGCATCGGCATCGGTGGCATCCACTTCCAGCGTCACGACACGGCGCTTTGCCCCCGCCGCGCGTTCCTTCAACGCGACCTCCTTGCCGATGAAGTCCTTGTCCCAGTCGATCCAGCGGTCCATGCCGGTTTCGCCCGGCGTGTAGCCCTGGGTAAATTCCGCCGACCATATGCCAAAGCTCTTTTCCAGCCTGAGCGAGAGCATGGCGTTGAAACCGTATTCGCGGATCTCCTCGTCGGCCCCCGCCTGCAGCAGCAGTTCCCGCAGCTTGATGTGATCGCCCATGCGCACGCTGATCTCGTACCCCAGTTCGCCGGCGACGGACATGCGGGCGACACGCGCGCGGAACAGGCCCACGTCCAGCGCGGCACAGCCCATGAAAGGCAGATCGCCCGCGCCCTCGCAGACCTTTTCGATGACGGTGCGCGAGCGCGGGCCGGTCAGGGCAAAGCCGCAGATCTCTTCGCCCAGATCGCGGATCGTCACTCCCTCGTCCAGGTGATCCTGGAACCAGCGCATGTGCCATTCGCGCAGGTAGTAGCTGCCCATGATCCACCAGGTGCCGTCGCCCCAGTTCATCACCGTCAGGTCGCCCTTGAGCCGTCCGCCCGGTTCCAGCATCGGCGCCAGTTTCGCGCGGCCCGGCCCGGGCAGTTTCGAAGCCATGACCCGATCAAGCCACTTTTCCGCGTTCGGCCCCGAGACCTCGAACCGCGAAAAGCCGGTGATGTCCACCATGCCCACCTTTTCGCGGACGTGGCGGCATTCCTCGCCCACGATGTCGAAGGCGTTCGAGCGTTTCAGCGTCGGCACTTCTTCGAACCCCTGCGGCGCGAAATAGAGCGGCACCTCCAGGTCCCAGCTGCAGCCCCATTTGCAGCCCGCCTCGCTCATGGCCGTATAGGCCGGCGCGGTCTTCAGCGGGCGCCCGGCGGGCAGCTGTTCGTTCGGGTAGGTCATCACGAAACGGCGCGAGTAGAACTGGCCGGTCGTCTCTTTGATGTACCGCTTGTTCTGGGCGTAGTCGCCGTAGCGCGCCACATCCATCGGCCAGGCATCGGCCTCCGGCTCGCCGTGGATCATCCATTCCGCCAGCGTCTTGCCGACACCGCCGCCCTGAAGGAAGCCGGCCATGACCGCGCAGGCGGTCCAGTAACCGCGCTTGCCGCGCACCGGACCGACCAGCGGGTTGCCATCGGGCGAGAAGGTGAAGGCGCCGTTGACCCAGGTCTTGACCCCGGTGTTTTCCAGCACCGGATAGCGGTGAAAGCCACAGGTCAGCTCATGCTCGATCCGGTCGGTCTGTTCCTGGAACAGTTCCATCCCGTAATCCCAGGGCGCGCCGTCCATCGCCCAGTGTTCATGTTCGACCTCGTAGATGCCCAGCAGCAGCCCCTTCTGGTCCTGCCGCATGTAGGTGAACCCCTCGAGGTCGACTGTCATTGGCACCTCGAAATCCAGAGCCGCGATCTCGGGGATGCTCTCGGTCACGAGGTAGTGGTGTTTCAAAGGCGAGACCGGCAATTCGATCCCCGCCATGCGGCCCACCTGTTTCGCCCAGAGGCCCGCGGCATTGACCACATGCTCGCATGTGATCGTGCCCTTGTCGGTCACCACCTTCCATCCGTCCGCCACCTGTTCCAGCGACTCGACCTTGGTGTGTTCGAAATAGCTGGCGCCGCGTTTCTTCGCGGCCACGGCATAGGCATGGACGGTGCCGGTGGTGTCGATGTACCCCTCGCGGTTGGCCCACATGGCGCCAAGGATACCCTCGGTCGACATGATCGGGCAGCGGCGCTGCGCCTCTTCGGGGGTCAGCAACTCGCAATCGTCGATGCCGATGGACTGGAACACGCGGTAATTGGCCTGCAGCCATTCCCAGCGGTCCGGCGTGCCCGCAAGCGTCAGCCCGCCGGTCATGTGCAGCCCGATGTTCTGGCCGCTTTCCTGTTCGATCTCGGAGAGCAGGTCGATCGTATAGGCCTGCAGCGCGGCCATATTCGGATCGGCGTTCAGCGCGTGAATGCCCCCCGCCGCGTGCCAGGAACTGCCGGCGGTCAGGACGGACCGTTCCAGCAGGCAGACATCGGTCCAGCCGAACTTGGCAAGGTGATACAGCACCGAGGCGCCGACGACGCCCCCACCGATCACGACCACACGGTAATGCGTATTCATCTCCGTCCCTCCCCGGATTCGTTTTTGACAGGCTAGGAGGGGGGCGGATCCAAATCTAGACAGAAATGTCCAGAGATTGACACACGAGCGACAGACCAGGCCGAAGGACCTGCGATTTTCCATCTCTTCGGCGACAGGACTGGACCCGTCACGGTGTGACGGGGCCAGCTATGCGTGGCGCGTCGCCAGCACGGCGACCGGCCAAGGCAGGTTGCAACGCAGGGCTGCCCGGTTCAGCACGTCACTCCGGGCACTACAGGTCTTGCGATCGGCTTTGCGGTCGAATGCGTCCTGGCGGCTGCCACCGGATCGGGCGCGCAGCCGTCGTTTCCTTCGACGAAGTTCCGGCGGCTCAGGCGGCGTCCATGCGGCCCGCAAGTCTTGCCCGGATCGACGGCGGCACAAGGCGGGCCGCGCTGATGCGGGGCATGTCCAGTTCGGGCACGGTCCGCTCTTCGCCATAAAGCGCTATGTATTCGGCGGCATTGTCGAATTTGCCCCGGGCTGCATAGTCGATGAAGGTTTCCGCAGGCACCCCATTGGCGAGGACAACGTCATGAGCCTCGGTCTCGACATGGTAATACGTGAATGTCCCGGGCATCTCTGACAGAGCCGTGAAACGGATCGTGTCGCCGTTGACCAGTGCCCCGGCATTGATCACGAGCCCGTCGATGATCAGCCCGTGATCCGAAGTCAGGAAGAGATCGTTGCGCGGAAGCCCGTTCCCCAACGCCCCTGAAGAAATCCGGACCGGTGCGCATTCGGGCCTGGTGAACATGGTCTTGCGGATCGTCTGGTGGCCGATCCACTTCACCGGCACGGGCTTGCCGGATGCGGTCACGACCGGATCGCCAATGCGCAGGGCTTCGACGGGCACCTCGCCTGCGGGTGTCGTGATGGACGTGCCTGCAAGAAAGCAGAACGTATATGGGGTGGAGGTGTCGATGGTGACGGTATCGCCAACACTCAGGCTGGAATCATTGGTAGAATAGAAAAAACTCAAGGTACCAAAAGTCACGATGCCTTCCCCCGGGACGATCCCTTGCAGGGTTTCGGTAAAACTTCCGCCGGAGGTCGCCGTCAATTGGGCGCCGGGCGCAATGGCGCCATCATTCACACCGTCGGCCGTGTCCTCGAACAGGGTCGGACTGGCGTCATAGACGCTGTTGATTTGGAACGTGCCGCCGCCGAGCGCCGTTACGGTGTAAAACCCGTTGAAAGTTTCCGACATCTCAAGTCATCTCCCGATCCGCTGCTGAAAAAACAATGCAAGAAACGCCTCACCCATAAACGAAACAGTCGTTCACGGCGCCCAGTCGGACCCGGACGATACCTCACCCCCAATTCATCGACCCGGCACACCTCCCGGTCAAGCCTTGCCTTGACGCGCCGACACCGGCGTCGGCCCGACACGCGCGCTGTTCCGCAGGTCAGGCAACGACGATGCAGCCCGAGGTCCAATGACGCGAATACGGGCACAGGGCAACCTGCCCGCCCGGTCGGATCAGGCTGTCACATCCTCGGACAGGTCGTCTTCTTCCTCTTCGGGAAGGTCGAAACTGTCCCACTTGGAGGCATTAGGCAGCATCAGCTGCTCATAGAAACCGCCCGCGCCAAAGGGATCGTCTCCGCCTAGCACCGGATCGGGCGTCGGGTCCGGCGTGGGCTCCGGGTCGGAATCTCCCGGCGGCGCGCCCTGCCATCTGCCGGCGTAGCTGTCCAGGAACTGCGCATAGAACCCGCCCGGGGAAAAGGCATCTCCGGCAGGGGGCTGCTCGGGTTCCGGGTCCTCCGGGGCCGGGTCCTCTGGCGTTGGATCTTCGGGCTCCGGATCCTCCGGTTGCGGCTCTTCCGGCTCTGGCTCTGGCTCTGGCTCTGGCTCTGGCAGGAGGCCGTCCACCCGCTCTCCATCCACCAGGCTGTATTGCTCGGAAACATACTCGCGCAGGACCCAGTCGGTGTAGGGTTCGCGCAGGTCGCCGTTCTCGTCGGTCACCGCCGGATCAAAAGCCGCGTAGGTCTCGAAGACAGAGGTGACCAGAGCGGTTTCGTCCGGGGTCAGGTTCTCTTCCCCGGCCCAGCTTTCGTATCCGGTGTAAAGCGTGACGCCGACATTCTGGCCGTAAAGCTCCAGCGCCGCCTCGGCAAATTCGGTTGTGTGAACGTGGTCGCTGTGCTCGATCTCGCTGGAGTCATCCTGCAACATCACCTCTTGCGGGGCGTGCCGTGTCATGATCGCGCCCAGGACCTGGGTCAGCTCGCCAGAAGTGTAGGTCACCGCGCCATCGACGGTCGTAACCTCGGCCAGTTCACCCTTGGCCAGCAGTTCGAGACTGCCAAAGCCATAAGGCTCGGTGCCCGCGCCATCGATTCCGTCAGGCGTGCGCAGGAAGTAGAGCCGCACCTGCGGCGCATCCGCCAGGTAGCTGCTCTGCACCTCCCAGGCCTCGCCACCGATGTCGAGGGTCACGGTCTCATCCACCCAGGCATCCGGGTCAGAGCCCGCCATCTGCGCATAGGCGGCCTTGGCCCCGGCCTCGCGCGCCTCCCAATAGTCGGCGTCCTGTCCGGCATCCCCCGCAGTGAGGTAGACCGTGGTCATGGGATCCCCCGCGGCGATGGTCTCGGCGATGCTGGGATTCATGAACAAGAGATCGTCGTCGGTATGCGCGACAATCGCCATGTCGCCCCCCGGGTCTGCCGGGCTGAGCGGCTCGACCGTCAAGTCGATCACTGTGGGATCAAACTCGGTCGCCGGGCCGGTCAAGTCATAGACCGGAAGTCCGACCGGCACCTCGGCCTGCATCTGCGCCACGGGCTGGTCGTCCTTGAGGATCGACATCACGCCGGCATCGTCGATCTGGGCCGAATAGGTGGCCGTTTCCCCGACCACCAGCGCATCCTCGGCCACCAGGCGATAGGTCTCGTCTCCCTGGATGAAATCAAAGTAGAGATCGGCGCTGGCCCCCATCTGGCCAAAGACCAGTTGCGGCGCCTCTCCCTGTGCGCCCAAGGCCACCAGGGGCTTTGACGTGCCGCCGCCAAGCGTGTCGAATTGCAGCGCCACGTCGATACGCAGCGGGCCAGTGAACAATCCGTTCAAGGTCGGCAAAGCCATTCGCCCAAGATCCCTGTTCTGCTGCAGGCCCTTTCGTGCCGGGGGCCTGCCGTTCCACTCCGGGCGCGGGGTGCGCCCGAATCTGGCCATGAAAATGCCACACTCTTACCCGGCGGCACCTTACACATACCACCATTGCGCGAGTCCGGATTTGCGATCCTGCCCCGGAAACACTCTGTTCCGGGTTCGCAGACGAAACAAAGCCCTTTCCTTGCGCAGACTTGTGCCAACATTGCCCCAAAGGCGCGCAACGCCGTGACCCTTCTGCCACGCAGACGGCAACAAGGACCGGCCCACCGCCCCGAATCGCAACGAGGCCCGCGCAAGCGCCTATGCTGTCGCGACCCAAAGACGGATCCGACGGATGCCCCTGCCCCTTCGCCGTATCGCCGCCCTTACGATGCTGCTGGTCTTTTGCCTGATGCTGCCCCGCGCGCTGGCAGCACAACCGGAGGGGCATACCGGCTGGCCCGGCGACTGGCAGACGTTCTGGTCCTCCGGAGAGGCCTTTCTGCTACTGCAACAACGCGGCGACGCGGTCAGCGGCACCTACCAGCCCGGCGACGGCACGGTCACCGGCACAACGCGCGACGGCGTCCTGCGCGGCACATGGTCCGAGGGTGGGGAAAGCGGCGACTTCATCTTTGTGCTGTCGGCGGACGGGCAGAGCTTTGCCGGGCGTTTCGGGTCAGGCGACTGGTGGAACGGGCATCGCGCCGCGATCGCCCAGCAACAACGCCCCACCTGGTTCAGCGGCGCCACTCCGCAGGCCACGCTGCGCAGCATCCTCGCCGCGGGCAATGACGCCATCTACCACGGGCGCGAAGGCCAGGTGCGCTGGATCGAACCCCTGCTGACCTACGATGGCCCGGAGGGGGACTCGTCGGACCGGGAACGACGGCGGCGCGCGCTCTGGCACATTCTCGATATCTCGACCTTCCGGCTTTGGGATGCACCGGTCCCGCGTGTCGGGGCAGAACCTGGCGAGACGCTGGCCTTCGAGATCAGTCCGGCAGGCACAAGCGCCGACCACAGCCTGCGGTTCCGCCTGGGCGCCGAGGGACTGTGGCAGCTGGTCGTCCCGCCCGCCGTGATCCTGCAGGCAGATCTGGAACGATTGATTGATGCCCGGGGGCACGACACGCTTGAGGCGCTCGAACGGGCGCGGGCCGGCAGTCCGCGCATGGTGATGATGGACTTCCTCCTGGGCGCCAAGGACTGGGACGGCACGGGCGATACCCGCGCACTGCGGGCGCTGAACCTTGATCACGTCCCGCGTCAGTTGCGCCGGATCGAGGGCGCGCTGATGGCCGATTACCTGCGCCAGAGCATCGACCGGATCGGCTTTATCTACTGGCAGGAGATTCCCGACGATCCCAACCGCCCCCTGCCCTATGTCTATTATCGCCATCCGGTCGGCGACATCACCATCGCACCAACGGACATCCTCGACGGCGAGGGGCGCCCCGTGGAGCGGCGCTGGCGTTTCTCGCGCGAGACGATGGCAGAGCTGCCAGACATCTACGCGGCCCTCGAAAAGATGCCCCTTGCTCCCGGCCTGACCACGCCGCCGCCCCTGTCACAGTTCTTTGCCACGCGGCAGGCGGTCCTTGCGCGTGCCGGCTGGCTGCAGGCCGAGGCCTGGGGACTGGAGACCTGGCAATGGCTGGGGGTCCTGACGTACCTGGGTGTCATGGCGCTGGTGCTGATGGCGGGATGGGCCGTCGCGCGCCGACTGGCAGGGCAGGATTCCTGGCAGGGACGCCTTGTAGGACAGTTGGCCGGCCCGGTCGGATTGATGGCCGCCGCCCTTCTGTTCCTTGACGCCAGCGAGCGGTTGGGCCTGACGTTGCGGGCTTTCGGCGCGGTGTCGGGCTTGTCCGCGATGCTGCTGATCCTGGCCAGCGCCGCGCTGGCCTACCGTGTCGTCTCGCTGATCTTTGGCGCGCTTATGGCCAAGGCGACCCAGACCCGTGCCTACACGGACGAAATCGTGCTGTCGCTGGCCCAGGGGCTGATGAAACTGTTGATCGTCGTCGGGGCGGTGATCGGCTGCGCCGATGTTGCCGGACTGCCGTACGAAGGGGTCCTGACCGGTCTGGGGATCGGTGGCGTGGCCCTGGCCTTTGCCGCACGCGAAACCGTGTCCAACATCATCGGCGGCGCGATCCTTCTGTCGGACCGCCCCTTCCGCAAGGGCGACCTGGTCGAGGCAGCCAACACGCTGGCCGTGATCGAGACGGTGGGTCTGCGGTCGACGCGCCTGCGCAAGCTGGACGACACCCTGATGATCGTGCCCAACGCCCAGCTTTCGGACCAGGTGATATCCAACTGGGGCAGCCGTCGGAGGCGTCGCGTGCTGATGAAGATCGGCCTCACCTACGAAACTCCGCGTGCGCAACTGGAACAGTTCGTGGCGCGGCTGATGGAGATCTACCGCGATCAGCCTGAGGCCGAGACAGACAATGTGACCATCGGCATCAAGTCGCTTGGCCCCCACAGCATCGACATCGAGCTATGGGGGCATTTCCGCGTCTTCAGCTACGAGGCGCAGATCGCCGCGCAACAGGCGCTGATCCTCGACATCCTGTCCCTGGCCAAAGAGTTGGGCGTCAGCTTTGCCTACCCGACGCAGACCGTGCACCTGACCCCGGACAATGGCGCGGTCCCGACCACGGCATAGACAGCGGCCAGTGGCTCCGGTCAGATCGACAACCGCCGTTTCCGGGCGCCTCCGCGCCTTTGCGGCTGCGGCAAGGGCAGGTCCAGCGGCACCGCCGGGCGCCGGATGGATTGGTGCAGCAGGTCGCAGAACACCGCCACCGCCGGATCCGTGCCGGCAAAGGGCTGGGCCCGCATCCAGGCACGCACAGCTTCTTCCTCGTAGCTTGCGCAGCCCGGCAGGCTGCCAAGCCATTGCATGTAGCCCATGCTTGCCAGTTCCCGGGCCCGTTCCGGTGTTTCGGCCCGTGTCTGTAAAAGGGTCAGCACCCGTTCGATCGTCATCGCGCCCTCCGCGCAAAGCTGGGGCGGGGATCATGGATCGGCGGCAGGACGGGCGGCAGGTTGCCATTCGTCTTTCGCGTCTCCGGGGCACCCCGCCCGGGTTGAGTGGCTTGGGCGCAGGGCGCCCGGCGATGGCAGGTCTCCTGACTTGCGGGTCAAGGCGCAGTCCCGAACCTTCCCGGGCCGTGCGGCCCAGTGGTCACTTCGGGATGGCTCGCCGCTTACAGTTGCGGGGGCAGTCGCGGATTTGGGGCATGGCCCCGCACCGCGTTCCCTTTTCAGACCGCGCGGACGCGGTCACCATCACCGGCCAAAGTGGCGCAGCATCTTGCCGCGGTCAAGCGGTTCGCGCCCCGGACCATCGCTTGTGCCAGAGCGTCGCAGGCGACAGACTGCGGGCGTGGGCCAGATCACCGTCAAACAGCTCGAAGCCTTCGTGCAGGTGGCCCATCTGGCCAGTTTCCACCGCGCGGCGGAACGGCTGAACACCACGCAGCCCAATATCTCGACCCGGATTTCGGCGCTTGAATCGCTGCTGGGGCTGCGCCTTTTCAACCGCGATGCCGGGTCACTCCGGCTGACGCCGACGGGCCGCACGATGCTGCCCTGTGCGCGGGCCGTGCTGACCGCGATGGACGGCTTCGTGGCCGCCGCCGGAGAGGATCATCTGTTCGAGGGCGCGCTGCGCCTCGGCGTGCCAGAGATGATCGTGCACAGCTGGCTGGGTCCGTTCCTGCGCGCCCTCAAGGACCGGTTTCCGGCCATCGACGTGGAACTGACCGTGGACCTCTCGGCCAACCTTTCGCCGTCGCTTTTTAGCCGGGGCTGGACCTGACGCCGCAAAGCGGGCCGTTCGGGCGGCAGATCTCGGGCGGCGTGGACCTTGGCGAGTTCCCGCAGGTCTGGGTCGCGGCGCCGGGGCTGGGCTTGCAGGGCCACGCGTTGAGCCTGCGCGACATCGCGCGGCACCCGGTGCTGACCCATGCGCACGGCACCCTGCCCATCGAGCAGTTGCGCGACTAGATCGCGACCGGGCGGCTGGTGCCGCTGCGTTACCTCTGGGTGCCGGACCCACTGCGATTTCGCGCACGCTACGACGCGGGGCTGGCGCCGTCCTATGTCGTCCGGGCGGCGGAACTGGTGCAAGAGGTGGCCCGGGCGCATCTGGCGGCGGCCGAGGATCAGGAAAAGCGATCCTCTTGATCCGATCAAATAATTGGATTGCATTGCGGTGGCTCGCTAGGCTTCCCGGTATCGCTGACAGGAGCCTTTCATGCCCGAACCGCTTTACCGCCTTGGCGTCGACATCGGCGGCACCTTTACCGACGTGGTGCTGGAAGGACCGGAGGGACTGACCTCAACCAAGGTGCTGACCACCTACGCCGCTCCGGAAGAGGCCATTGTCGAGGGGCTGCACCGGGTCTGTGACCTGGCGGGCGTGGAGCCCGGGCGGATTTCACAGGTGATCCACGGCACGACGCTGGCCACAAATGCCCTGATCGAACGGCGGGGCGCGAAAACCGCGTTGGTCACGACCGAGGGCTTTCGCGACGTGATCGAAATGCGCACCGAAAGCCGGTTCGAGCAATACGACCTGAACCTCGTGCTGCCCGAGCCTCTCCTGCCCCGCAACCGGCGATACACGCTGCGCGAACGCATGGACGCGGATGGCGGCGTGCTGATCCCGCTGGACCGGGCCGAGGTCGAGGCGTTGGCCGGCAGGCTGCGCGCGGGGGGCTATGACGGTGTCGCCGTGGGCCTTTTGCACGCCTACGCCAACGACGCGCATGAACGCATGGCGGCGGAGATACTGGCCGAAAAGCTGCCCGGCGTGGATGTCTCGCTCTCCTCCGAGGTCTCGCCGCAGATGCGCGAGTATGAGCGTTTCAACACCACCATCGCCAATGCCTATATCCGCCCGCTGATGGCGTCCTACCTTGGCCGCCTGAAGGACCGGCTGGCGCATGAGGGCGCCGATTGCCCGGTATTCCTGATGCATTCGGGGGGCGGCATCCTCTCGCTGGAGATGGCGGCGAGATTCCCGGTGCGGCTGGTGGAAAGCGGCCCCGCCGGCGGCGCGATCTTTGCCGCCGAGATCGCGGCACGGCACGGGCTGGACAAGGTGTTGAGTTTCGACATGGGCGGGACGACGGCCAAGATCTGCCTAATCCGCGACATGGCACCCAAGACGGCGCGGGTTTTCGAGGTGGCGCGCAGTTACCGGTTCAAGAAGGGGTCCGGGATGCCAATCTCGATCCCGGTGATCGACATGGTCGAAATCGGCGCCGGCGGCGGGTCGCTGGCCTCGGTGGATGCGATGAACCAGATCCGCGTCGGCCCGGAAAGCGCCGGGTCCGAACCCGGCCCGGCCTGTTACGGGCGCGACGGGACGCGGCCCGCCGTGACCGATGCGGACCTTGTCCTGGGCAAGCTGGACCCTGCGAATTTCGCCGGGGGGGCCATCGCGCTGCACCCGGACCGCGCAGAGGCGGCGCTACAGACAGAGATCGGCGAAACGCTGGAGATGGACGCGCTGGAGGCCGCCTATGGGCTGGCTGAGGTGGTGGACGAGAACATGGCCAATGCCGCCCGCGTGCACGCGGTGGAAAACGGCGAGGACCTGAGCCGCTACACGATGATCGCCTTTGGCGGCGCGGCCCCACTGCATGCTGCGCGGCTGTGTGAGAAACTGGGGGTTTCGCGTTGCCTTGTGCCGCAAGGCGCGGGCGTCGGTTCTGCCATCGGGTTCCTGCGGGCGCCGTTCAGTTTCGAGGCCAACCGCTCGGTCTTTACCCGGATGCGCGACTTCGATTCCGAGACGGTCAAGGCGCTGTTCGCGGAACTGCGCGAGGAGGCGGAAAGCTTCGTGCGCACCTGCGATGCCACGGCGCCCATCGAGGCCGAGGCCAAGGTCTTCATGCGCTATGCCGGTCAGGGTTGGGAAATCCCGGTGCCTGTTCCACCCAAGGACATGGCCGCACCGGATGCCGACCGCCTGCTGAGCCGGTTCGAGGCCGAATACACCGCCCTGTTCGGCCGCACGGTCGAGGGGCTGGAGGCGGAAATCACGGTCTGGTCGGTCAATGCCTTCACCACCCGGCCCGCCGCCCGGCGCGTCCCGGCGCCCACGCGCGGCGCGCGGGTGACGGGCGAGGCCAGCCGCCCGCTCTTTGATCCGGCGCGGGGCGAGCGCCTGACGGCGCAGGTGCTGCCGCGCGCCGATCTGCCCGCAGGGGCGCTTGTCACCGGACCCGCGTTGATCACAGAGGACGAGACCACCGTCGTCGTCCCCGCCAGCCGCGAGGTCATCGCACTGCCAGATGGCACATTGGACGTGTACCTGCCGCAGCCCGCAGACCAGAAGGACGCCGCCCATGTCTGAACCGTCGAAAGTCGCCTACCAGGTGATGTGGACCCGCCTGATCTCTGTCGTCGAGGAACAGGCGCAGGCGCTGGTGCGCACCGCCTTTTCCCCCTCCGTGCGCGAGGCGGGGGACCTGTCGGCAGGGGTCTACGATGCCGAAGGTCAGATGCTGGCGCAGGCGGTCACCGGCACGCCGGGCCATGTCAACGCGATGGCCGATGCGGTGGGCCATTTCATCCGCCGCATCGGGCGACAGGCGATGTTTCCCGGCGACGTCTACCTGACCAACGACCCTTGGGAAGGCACCGGCCACAAGCATGACATCACCGTGGTCACGCCGGTCTTTCGCGACGAGGTGCTGATCGGGTTTTTCGCCTGCACCGCGCATGTGACCGACATCGGCGGGCGCGGCTTTGGCGCAGATGCCAATGACGTGCACGAGGAAGGGCTGTACCTGCCGATCATGAAATTCGCCGAACGGGGCAAGGTCGACCGCACGCTGTTGCAGATCATCCGGGGCAACGTGCGCGAACCCGACCAGCTGGTTGGCGACATTCACGCGCTGGCCACCTGCAACGAGATCGGGCAGCGGCGCCTGCTGGAGATGATGGAGGAATTCGCGCTTACGGACCTTGCAGGCGTTTCCGGGTTCATCCTCACCAACTCGCGCAAGGCCACGCTGGAGCGGATCAATGCGCTGACACCCGGCACCGCCGAGGGGCACATGAGGATCGACGGCTATGCCACGCCGATCGACCTGCATGTGCGCCTGAGCATCGAAGCCGACCGCATCCTGTGTGACTGGACCGGGACCAGCGGTGTCGATCCCAAGGGCATCAACGTACCGATGGTCTATACCAAGGCCTATGCCTGCTACGCGCTGAAATGCGCCATCGCGCCGGAAATCCCGAACAATGCCGCCTCTCTGGCGCCCTTCGAGGTGACGGCACCGGAGGGGAGCATCGTCAACGCCCCCTTCCCCGCGCCCGTCGCCCTGCGCCATGTCATCGGCCACATGGTGCCCGACACGGTCTATGACGCATTGGACAAGCTCTTGCCCGACACCGTGCCCGCCGAGGGCGCGGGATGCCTGTGCAACTTCATGCTGTCGCTGCGGCCCGCGCCCGGGGCCACGAATGCCCGGCGGGCCGAAGTGCTGACCTTCAACTCCGGCGGGTCGGGCGCGCGGCCCGGGCTGGACGGGATGAGCGCAACGGCCTTCCCCTCGGGCGTGATGACCATGCCGGTCGAGGCCACCGAACAGGCCGGGCCGGTGATCGTCTGGCGCAAGGAGCTGCGGCCGGACAGCGGCGGCGCGGGTCGGTATCGCGGCGGGCTGGGCCAGTTCATGGTGGTCGGTGCGCGCGAGGGCCATGTCTTTGACTTTTCCGCCATGCTGGACCGGGTCGATCACCCGGCGCGCGGGCGTCGTGGCGGCGAGAGCGGCGGCGCGACGGTGATTGCCCGGTCGGACGGGACCGCGATGCGCGGCAAGGGGCGGCAAAGTGTGCCCGAAGGGCAGCGCGTGGAGATGGAATTCCCCGGCGGGGGCGGCTATGGCACACCGTCGATGCGCGATCCGGCGCAGGTCCGCCGTGACCTTGCGCTGGGCTACATCACGTCCGACCACGCGGCCACGCATTACGGCATGACAGCCGAAGAGGCCGCGCAGATCCTGAAACGCGCCCAAGACGGAGAGGTCTTTTGATGGCAGCCCCCGGTTTCTCTCCCACGCCCACGAAAACCACCTATGACGTGGTCATCATCGGTGGTGCGATCATGGGATCGGCCACTGCATGGTTCCTGTCGGACAACCCCGATTTCAACGGGTCGGTGCTGGTGGTGGAACGTGACCCCAGCTATGCGCAATGCTCGACCGCGCATACCAACTCTAGCATCCGGCAGCAGTTTTCCGACCCCCTGAACATCCGCATTTCGCAGTTCACGGCCCGCTTCATCAAGGAGCTGCCGGAGCGGATGAACGACAGCCGCGTGCCCCGGCTGGACGTGCAGAATTATGGCTATCTCTACCTCGCCGACACCCCGGGCTTTGCCGAGGTCCTGCGCCGCAACGCCGAGGTGCAGCGGGCCGAGGGGGCGGGCACCGAGATCCTGAACCGGGACGAGATCGCCGCGCGCTACCCCTTCTACCAGCTCGATGATATCATCGCCGGGTCGATCAACACCCGCGACGAGGGCTATTGGGACGGCGGCACTCTCTTCGACTGGTTCAGGCGCTCGGCCCGGGACCGGGGCGTTGAATATGTCGCGAACGAGGTCACGTCCCTGACCCGCGAGGGCGGGCGCATTACCCATATGACCCTGGCCAGCGGCGAGCATATCGCCTGTGGCCATGTGGTGAACGCCTCCGGCCCCCGTGCGGCGCGCACCGCGGCAATGGCAGGGATCAAGCTGCCGGTGGAACCACGCAAACGCTTTACCTGGGTCTTTTCCGCCGAAACGCCGCTGGACCGCGAGTTGCCCCTGACCATCGACCCTTCGGGTGTACACGTCCGGCAGGATGGTCCGACGACCTACCTGGCCGGGGCCGCGCCCGAGGAGGATCTGGCCGTCGAACCGGGTGATTTCGTGATGGATCATGCCCGCTGGCAGGATCACGTCTGGCCGATCCTGGCCACGCGCATCCCCGCCTTCGAGGCGATCCGTGTCGTGACCGAATGGGCGGGCCACTACGCCTATAACACGCTGGATCAGAACGCCATCCTGGGACCGCACCCGGAGATCGGGAACTTCCTGTTCCAGAACGGGTTTTCGGGCCACGGGCTCCAGCAGAGCCCGGCGATGGGGCGAGGTCTCGCGGAGTGGCTGACCTATGGCGAGTACCGCAGCCTCGACCTGACGCCCTTCAGCTTTGACCGCATCACCAAAGGCCACCCGATGATCGAACGCGCCGTGATCTGACGCACGGCAGAAGGAAAGGACACGCCATGAAGAAACTCGTTTTGACCGGCGCCGCGGGGCGGCTGGGGTCTTACCTGCGCGAGCCGCTGTCGATGATGGCCGACGAACTGGTATCGACGGACATCGCCGAGGGTATCGGCACGCTCTATCCTGGGGAACGCTATGTTCAGGCCGACCTTGCCGACCTGAACGCCATGTCGGAGGTGATCGAAGGGGCGGACATGGTAGTGCATTTCGGCGCCATCGGGGATGAGGCGCCGTTCGAAGAGATCCTTGGCCCCAACATCGTCGGCGCCTACAACGTCTGGGAGGCAGCGCACCGGCACGGCGTGCGGCGCGTGGTCTACGCCAGCTCGATCCACGCGGTCGGCATGTACCCCCGGCAAGAGCGCATCGGCACCGATGTGCCGCACCGTCCCGACACCTTTTACGGCCTCGCCAAATGTTTCGCCGAGGACCTGGCACGCATGTACTGGGAAAAACGCGGGGTCGAGGCGGTTTGCCTGCGCATCCTTTCCTGCGCGCAGGTGACAGGGGCCCGGGCGCTGGGGACCTGGCTCAGCTACGGCGACCTGATCCAGCTGGTGGCTCGGGCGATCGACACGCCGACGACGGGGTTCACGGTAGTCTATGGCGTGTCGGACAACGACCGCTGCCCGGTGGACAATTCGGCGGCGCGCTACCTTGGATATGCGCCAAAGGACAATGCTGAACAGTTTGCCGCGCAGATCCTGGCCGCCGAAGGGCCGGGTGATCCGCGCGATCCTGCGCAGATGTGCCACGGCGGGCCATTCGCGGCGGTCGACCTTGGACAGAGCGGCCAAGCGCAAATGAACATCGTACACGACCGCAAGGAGACCTGAGCGGCCATTGCACGGCGCCGCGGGTCAGCCGCTGGCGCCGTTGCGGATGTTCAGCATCTTGCGCAGCAGGCGCTTCAGCTCGGCGGTTTCGGTCAGGGACAGTCCGGCGGCGCCACCGGCCTCGTGCTCGGCCAGAATCGGCGCCAGCACCGCGACCCGCGCCTCGCCGGCCTCTGTCAGCCACAGTTCCATCGCGCGCTTGTCGTCCTCGGGAACGCGGCGCAGGATCAGGCCCTCGTCCTCCATCTGGCGCACCATCTTGGTCATGTGCGCCCGCTTGATGCTGAGCGCCTTGGCCAGCATTCCCTGGCGGATGCCCGGGTTCTCGTGCAGGACCATCAGGACCGTCAACTCGCCGGGGCGGATGTCCTCCGCCTCGAAAGAACGAAAGAAGCCGGCAAAACTCTTCAACTGGCCCAGGCGCAGCAGAAAGCCCAGCGCCTCGGACAGCGGGCCATACTGTACCTTGCCTTCGGAACGGTCCTTGCGGGGATCATCCACGGCAATGGCCTCCGGTGTCCTGCCCGGAACGGACTCTTGTCCTCTCAGCACCAATGGCCATGCAGATCCCCCCATGTTTCGCTGTTTGCGATATCGTTATTGTTTCCCAGTAGACAATTTTTTCGATTCGAGTCAACATCGCGCCCGTCAGACAGGGGGGTTCCCCCGGCCGTGCAGGAGGAGACATGGCCCATTTCCCGAGGCATGCGCGCCGATGCAGCGGCGCAGACAGTGCCATCCAGGGCGCGTTCACGCGCCGCGCCGACGCTCCTCCCGTCGAGAAGGTGACCCGATGACCCCAGAATTGCTAGCACAGATCCTTGCCCGCACCCCAGGTTGGGCAGAGCAGGCCGCGCCTGCCGGGCTGGACGATACCGCCGTGGCCCAGATCCTGGGCGAGACCTTCAAGCTGGCCGAGGAAACCCTGGCTCCGCTGGCCTCCACGGCGGACGAGGCAGGCTGCCGGGTCGAGGGCGGGCGCGTGCGCACGCCCGAGGGGTATGGCGCCGCCTACCGCGCCCTTGGCGAAGGTGGCTGGCTGGCCGCCGACCTGCCCGAGGACCTGGGCGGCATGGGCCTGCCGCTGGCGCTGCATGTTGCCGCCGCCCTGCCGATGGAAGGCGCCGCCCTGCCCTTCATGATGCTGCCCGGCTCCAGCCGGGCGGCGGCTTTCTGTCTTGCGGCCAACGCGCCCGACCTGGCCGCGGAATGGTGCCCGAAACTGGCCGAGGGCACATGGGCCGCGACCATCTGTATTTCCGAACCGGATGCCGGGTCGGACGTGGGCCGTATCCGCACGCGGGCCGAGACGGATGGCGATGGCTGGCGCATCTCTGGCACCAAGTGCTGGATCAGCTTCGGCGATCAGGACATGACCGACCGTATCGGCCACCTGCTTCTGGCCCGCACCGGCGCGCCAGAGGACGGCACCCGCGGGCTGTCTCTTTTCCTTGTGCCCAATGTGACCGACGCGGGGGCCGCGAACGGCATCCACGTCGAACGCATCGAGGAAAAGCTGGGCCTGCACGGCTCGCCAACCTGCGTGCTGCGTTTTGACGGGGCCGAGGGCGTGATGATCGGCGCGCCGGGGCGCGGGCTGCCGGCGCTGTTTCACATGATCGAGCGGATGCGCCTGCAGGTCGGCACCCAGGGGGCCGGCGTCGCCGCCACCTGCGCGCGCCTTGCCCGCAGCTATGCCGAGGACCGTCGCCAGGGCGGCGCCCCCTCTGCCCCACCCGTCGCGCTGACCGCGCACGCCGACATCCAGCGCATGCTGCTGACGCTGGACGCCCGCGCGATGCTGCTTGCGGCGCTGGTGCTGGAAACGGCAACGGTGCTGGACATGGCAAAGGAGGGCGACGAAAGTGCCGCCGCGCTGGCGCCTTTCCTGCTGCCCTTGGCCAAGACCTTTGGCGGCGAGATGGGACAGGAAAGCGCCAGCGACACGATCCAGGTGCTGGGCGGCGCCGGTTATACCCGCGAATGGCCCGCCGAGCGCTATTTCCGGGATGTCCGGATCACCACGATCTACGAGGGCACCACGGGCATGCAGGCGCAGGACCTGGTCCTGCGGCGTCTGCTCAAGGACGACGCGGCGCTCATGGCCTTCCTCGACCGCGCCAAGACCACGCCGGGCAGCGCGGATCTGACCGGGCGCTTTGCGGCGCTGGTCACCCGCCTGCGCGAGGCCGCGCCCGAGGCCCGGCTTTATGCCGCCGACGCGGTTCTGCGCGCCACCTGGGTTGCGCAAAGCGCGGTGCTTGCCGAACGCCTGAAGGGCATCAGCACAGAAAGCGACCGCGCCCTGGATCTTTGGCTGGCACAGGGATCGGCCCGCATGGCGATGGCGGAATCGGGTGTCGACTGGGCACTGACACAGTCCGCCTGAGGGATTTCCACGATGCCGGTCGCAGACCTCGTGGCCGGCATTGACTCCCTTCGCCAGAGGCATTCAAACTTGGGCATGTGTTTATTGTCGCAGTGACCCTGTCGGCTGTTCCCAGCGGCAGGCATCCGTGACTGATAGGCCCGGACCGATTGCCGTCCGTGCCGCTCATGAGGATTGTGCCATGTCAGCCTTGATCAAGGGCATCGCCCGCAGCCTTGCCGTTGCCATTCCCGTCGCGCTGGGTGCGTTGACCGTGGCCTATTCCGAAGACCTCAAGACGGCGCCCGCCGCCAAGGAGGTGAAACGTCCGCCAACAGCCGTGCGCGTGATGACGATGGCCCCGGTCGAGATCGTACCCAGGGTCAGCGGTTACGGCACCGTCACACCGGCACGGGAATGGCGCGCCGTGGCACGCGTCGAGGGCGAGGTGGTCGAAAAGACCGAAGGTTTGGCAAACGGCGGCGTCATCGCAGGCGGCACGGTGTTGCTGCGTCTGGACGACGCCGAACTGCAACTGTCCCTGGCCCAGATTGATACACAGCTGGCCGCGCTGGACGTCAAGGACCAGACCCTGACTGCAAGCCTGGAGATCGCGACCGCCGATCTTGAGCTCAGCCGGACGGAACTGGCCCGGCAGGAAACGCTGGCGGATCAGGGCGTGGCGACACAGGTGCGGCTGGACAGCGCCCGACGCGCCGAACTGGGCGCGCGGGCCAAGGTGGTGGAGGTCGAGAACCAGCTGGCGCTGAACGCGGCGGAGCGAGAGGTTCTGAAGGCACAGCGCGCCACGGTGGCCCGGTCGCTGGATTTCACCAAGATCGCAGCCCCTTACGACATCCGCATCGCCGAGGTTGCAGCGGAACTGGGACAGGTGGTGACGCGCAACCAAACGCTTGTCACTGCCGAAGGGATCGAGGCGGCAGAGGTTGCCGCCCAATTCTCGATCGGGCGGATCGGGCCGATCCTGCGGATGATGGGGGACGGCGCCACGGTTCATGACCTCAAAGCCCGCGTGCGCCTGCCCGCCCCGGGTCACCTGGTGACATGGGATGCAAAGGTCGACCGCGTCGGAGAGGCATTGGACCCGCGCACCCAGAGTACGGCCATCGTCGTCCGGATCGAAGACCCCTACGGCCAGGCCGAGGCAGGCAAACGCCCGCCCCTGCGCCGCAACACATTTGTCGAGGTGATCCTGATGGCGCCGAAACGCCAGGCGCTGGTGGCGCCGCTGGACGCGGTGCGCGGCGGACAGGCGCTGGTGGTCAGCGCCGAAGGCACGCTGGAGAAACGCGCGGTGACGGTTGGCTTCGCCATCGGTGACATCGCCGTGGTCAGCGATGGCCTGGCCGAGGGCGACAAGCTGGTGGTGACGGACCCCAGCATCGCGGTTCCGGGCATGGCCGTCAAAGCGGTGGAAGACAAGCAGCTCTTGGCGCAGATCACCGCCGCCGCAGGCGGCCAGGGCAAGCCGAAGGGCAACAAGTGATGATCCGCCTCTTTGCCCTGCATCCGACCGCCGCCAACATCCTGATGCTGGCGCTGGCGGTCCTTGGACTTGCCGCCCTGCCGACGCTGCAACGCGACACCTTTCCGCTGACCCCGCCCAGCCAGGTCGAAATCCGCATCGCCTATCCCGGCGCCTCGCCCGCCGAGGTGGAAACCGGCATCTGCCAGGTGGCCGAGGACCCGCTGCGCGTGGTGGACAACCTGGTGGAACTGTCCTGCCTGTCGCGGGACAACATGGCAATCATCACCGCCGAGATGGTCGAAGGCGCGGACATGACCCGCTTTCACAATGACCTCAAGGCGGCGGTCGACGGGATCGGCACCTTTCCCGACCGGGCAGAGGATCCGGTGACGCGGGTGGTCGAACGGGTGGCCTCTGTCGCCTCGATCGCCGTGACAGGCCCCGAGGACCCGCACGTCCTGCTGGCCTATGCCGACATGCTGGCCGAACGGCTGCGCGCCGATCCTGCCATTTCCCAGGTCGAGATCGCCGGGTTTTCCGACCGCGAGATCGTCATCGAACTGGATGCGGCAGCCCTGCAGCGCCACGGGTTGCGCATCTCCGACCTGAGCCCCCTCCTGACCCGCAACAGCCTGGACATGCCAGCAGGCACGCTGGAGGGTCGCCAGGGCGATGCGGTGATCCGGTTCCTGGGCGAAAGGCGCAGCATCGGCGAATTTGCCCGGCTGCCGCTCACCAGTTCGGCCAACGGTGCCGAGATCACGCTGGGCGAAGTGGCCGAAATCTCGCTGGTGTTCAGCGACCCGGCGCAGGCCGCCTATTACAACGGCGAGCGCGCCGCCATCGTGCAGGTGAACAAGAGCGCCTCGCAGGATGCGCTGCGGGTCAAGGCGGCACTGGACCGGATCATGGCAGAGGCCCAGGCCGAGGCGCCGGGCAACATCGCGCTGGCGATTTCGCAGGACAGCACGATGAACATCCGCGACCGGCTGCGCATCATCGCCGAAAACGGCATCCAAGGGCTGCTGCTTGTGCTGGTGGTGATGTGGCTGTTCTTTGGCTTCCGGTTCTCGTTCTGGGTGGCGATGGGCCTGCCGGTGTCCTTCCTGGGCACGATCTTTGCGATGCAGCTTTTCGGGCTTACCATCAACATGATGACGATGGTGGCGCTGCTTGTGGCCATCGGCCTGCTGATGGACGATGCCATCGTGATCTCGGAAAATATCGTGCGGCGGCGCCAGGCGGGCGAAACCGCGATGCAGGCGACGGTGAACGGCGCCGTGCAGGTGGCCCCTGGGGTCGTCGCCTCGTTCCTGACCACGGTGATGATCGTCGGGCCGCTGGCCTTCATGCAGGGTCAGATCGGGGCGGTCCTTAAATACATCCCCATCGTGCTGGTGATGACTCTAATCGTCAGCCTGGTCGAGGCCTTCCTGATCCTGCCCAACCACATGCACCATTCGCTGTCGGGCGAGCTGCGGCCCAACCGGATCAGCCGCGCGGTCAATGGCGCCTTTGACTGGCTGCGTGATCGTCTCGTCGTGCCCCTGTCCGGCCTCAGCCTGCGCTACCGCTATTTCACGTTGGGTCTGGCCGCCTTCATGGTGCTCATTTCCGTCGCGCCCTACACCGGTGGCTTCATCAAATTCCAGAGCTTTCCCGCGTTGGAAAGCGACACGGTCGAGGCCCGTCTGCTGCTGGTCCAGGGTGCGCCGCTGGAGCGCACCGAACAGCGGGTGGCACGGGTCGTGGCGGCTCTGGACAAGATGAACGCGGACCTGTCGCCCGAACAACCTGGGGGCCAGCCGCTGGTGCAAAGTTACACGATCACCTACAGCGCCAATGCGGACACGCCGGAAACCGGCGCCCACATGGCCACCGTCAGTGCCAAGCTGCTGCCCGCCGGGGTCCGGACCACAGAAGTCACGCAGATCGTCGACAGCTGGAAGAAACTGGTGGGGCCGATGCCCGACATGGCCGCCTTTCGCATCACCGACAAGGAGCGCGGCGCCGGCGGCAAGCCCATCGACATCCGCCTGCAGGGCGACGACCTGGAGGCGCTGCGCGCCACCGCCCGCGAGATGCGCAGGTTCTTTCGCGAGTTCGAGGGCGTGCGCGACGTGACCTATGACCTGCAACCGGGCAAGACCGAGTATATCGTCACCCTGCGCCCCGCCGCTGCCTCTGCCCTCGGCGTCAGCGCGCAGGCTGTCGCGACAGAATTGCGCGCCGGGTTCCGGGGCGATTCCCCGCTGGAGGTCCGCGACGGGCTGGGCACGCTGGACATCGTGGCGCGGCTGTCGGACGAAAACCGGATGAGCCTGCAGGACATCCTGGACCTGCGCGTACCGGGCGCCGAGGGCGCGCTGGTGCCGCTGACGGCTGTCGCAGACGTGCGCACGGGACGGGGCTATGCCTCGATCAACCGGGTCGACGGGCAGCGCACCGTGGCCGTGCAAGGCGCCATCAACCCCGCCGTGGCCAACGCGCGCGAACTGATGGCCGCGCTGCGGGCCGACTATCTTCCGGGTCTGGCGGACAAGCGGCCCGGCGTCACCGTCACGATCCTGGGCGAGGCAAAGGATACGGCAACCACCGGCTCATCCCTGGCCCGGAACATGGTGATCGGGCTGATCGGGGTCTACCTGATCCTGTCTTTCCAGTTTCGCAGTTTCGTACAGCCCCTCGTCGTCGTGGTGGCGATCCCGCTCAGCCTGATCGGGGTGATGTGGGGGCATATGGCCCTGGGGCTGCAGATTTCGCTGCCCAGCCTCGTGGGGCTGGCGACACTGGCCGGGGTGGTGGTCAACGACTCGATCCTTCTGGTGACCTTCATGAAAGAGCGCGTCGCGGATGGCGCCGACATGCTGGCCGCGGGTCAGGCGGCCGTGCGCGACCGGTTTCGCGCGATTTTCCTGACCTCGCTGACAACGGTGGTGGGACTGGGGCCGCTGCTGTTCGAACAAAGCACGCAAGCGCAATTCCTGCGCCCCATCGTGGCCAGCCTCGCCTTTGGCCTGACCGGCGCGACATTGCTTGCACTCTTCGTCAGCCCGGCGGTCTTTGCCATCCTGCATGACCTGCGCCTGGTCCGGGCGGAAAAGGCCACGGATTGAAGGAAACAGGGCGCGGAAAAGGGGCACTTTTCCGCGTCATGCAACGGCTGCGAAGGATTGAAACGGAACGGCGAAGACGCTGCTGGAAAGCGGCGGGCGAACAGGCTCATTCCCGCCAATATCCGGCGAAATGTCTTGCTGATGCGGGGAAAGTGGCAGGCCGCAGGGGAATCCGACCCGCGCAAATGACCTGCGCCCCTGCTGACGCCTGATGTCACCCCGGCGATGTGAGAAGGACGGCGACCAGCATGGGCAAATGAACGGCAAGACCCTGACCGGGAAATCCGGTGGCGTCCAACCAGCCCGGACTCGCAAACTTGATCTGGCGCCGGTCCGCGCTTCACCTGACCGGCCCGCGGTATGGCACGGCCACACCACAAGGACTTGAAACATGACCGCACCCGAGAGGTCGAAAGTCCCGGCATCGAAGGCTGCAGCCAAACAGGCACGCTGGCTCACTGACCGCATTGCGACCTGTTGCTTGCAGGTGCGAAACGGCGAAACCTCCCCGGAACGTTGACAGACGTCGGGGCGCTCCTGCCTCCGCCTCCGCGCGGGCGATGACCGGCCCGGTGTCCCGGGGCCGGTTTGCCACGCAACGCGCGCTTAGTCGTTCAACACCGCCATGTGGTCGGCCTCCCAGCCGATCCAGATGGGATCACTGCCGACCGATTGACCGGTTTCCGCATCCACGTAGGCCTTGAGGATAGGTTCGTCCTTGTCCCCGACGGCGATCTGCATCGCCATGCGCGAGCCAAGGAAGGTTTTTCCAACGACACGCCCTTGCACCGCATTTGCGGTTTGCGGGCGGTCGGCATGAAACCCGAGCTTCTCAAGCCGGACCGACGCGGTAATCGGTTTGCCCTCGGCGGGGATGCCGGCGGGCGCCTTGCCTTTGAGGGCCGTTCCTTCCCAATCCATGACAACCTTGTCGCCTTCCGTGCCGCGCATCCAGCCCGACAGAAGGTTCGTCTCTCCGATGAATTCAGCCACGAAGCGGCTGGCGGGGCGGAAATACAACTCTTCCGGTGTTCCGTCCTGTTCTACGCGGCCTTTGTTCATGACGACGATCCGGTCTGACATGGTCAACGCCTCTTCCTGGTCGTGGGTGACGAAGAAGAAGGTCTTGTTGGTGCGGCGCTGGATCGATTTCAGTTCCTGCTGAACCTGGCCGCGCAGCTTGGCGTCAAGCGCGCCCAGCGGTTCGTCAAGCAACAGGAGTGCCGGATCGGGCGCCAAGGCCCGCGCCAGCGCCACACGCTGTCGTTGACCGCCGGACAACTGCACCGGGTAGCGGCCAGCATAGCTGTCCAGTTCGAGGAAGGCCATGATCTCTTGCAGGCGGCGCTTGATGTCCGCCTTGCCCATCCCCTTCAGCTCCAGTCCAAACGAAATGTTCTGTGCCACCGTCATGTGCGGGAACAACGCATAGTCCTGAAACACCATGTTTACGTGACGTTTCTCCGGTGGCTGGTTGGTGACGTCCTCACCGTCGAGGATCACTCGGCCGTGGGTCGGGCGCTCGAAGCCACCGAGGATGCGCAGCGTCGTTGACTTGCCACAGCCCGACGGGCCGAGGAAGGTGACGAACTCCCCCTGCGCGATATCCAGCGTCAGGTTGTCCAGCGCGACGGTTTCGCCGAAATGCTTGGACAGGCCCTCGATGCGGACAAGAGGTTTCTGGTCGGTCATGGCTCAGGATTCCTTGTTCATACGGCGGGTGAAGCGTTCGGCCCAGACGCCGATCACGGCGGTCAGGATCAGCGCGACGGTCGCAATGGCATTGATTTCCGGGCTCATGCCCGAACGCAGCTTGGCAAAGATCAGCACCGGCAATGTCGGCTCGTACCCGCCCAGGAAGAAGGAGCGGACGAAATCATCAAACGACAGCAACAGGCAGAAGATTGATGCGCCGAGGATGGCAGGCACCAGGTAGGGCAGCGTGATACGCGCAAAGGCGATAAGCGGATCGGCGCCAAGGTCGCGGGCGGCTTCGATCTGGCTCTTGGGCAGGGTCGACAGGCGCGCCATGACCACCAGAACCACGAATGGCACGTTGTGGACCGCGTGCGCCCAGACGATGGCGCCCATGCCGGGTTCAATTCCCAGGTAGCGGGCATATATCCGAAAGGCGATGGCCGAGATGATGCCCGGCACCAGCGCCGGCAGCACGGTCAGGCCAAAAGTCACACCGCGCCCGGTGAATTTGCGCCCTTCGAGCAGCACCGCGATCCAGGTGCCCACGATGACGGAGATCAGCGTCGACAACACCGCAATGGCCACCGAGTAACCGAAGGTCGATAGCACCTCGGCATCGGCAAAGACACCGGTGTACCATTCGAGTGTCCATGACCGGATCGGGAAGCCGATGAACTTGGAGTCCTTGAAACCCATCAGCACCATCAGGATAAGCGGCACGAAGACATAGAGCACAAAGGCCCAGTAGACGCAGCTCAGGAAGATGCGGTTGCCGCGGAACAGTTCGACACGGTCGTTCATTTCTTCTCTCCCTTGCGAAGGGCATTCATCAGTTTCTGGAACACCGTGGTGATGATCAGCGCCGCCATGAACATGATCGTGGCAAAGGCCGCGCCAGTGGGCCACTCATCCCCTGCCACATGGAAAAAGCCCGCGATGGTTTCCGCAAAAACCGTGGTCGACGGCCCGCCCAGAAGAACAGGCGTGGCGTAGAACCCGGTCGATATCAGGAAGACCAGTGTACAGCCCGAGGAGATCCCCTCGATCGTCAACGGCAGCGACACGCGGCGGAACCTGGTCCAGGCGCCGGCGCCAAGATCGGCGGCTGCCTCGTTCATGCTTTTCGGCAGTTTCTCCAGCGCCGAATAGAGCGGCAGCAGCATGTAGAGCGCGGTCAGGTAGACGATGCCGACACCCATTGAAAAGCTGGTGTACATGAAAGGGATCGGCCGGTCGATCAGCCCCAGTGTCTTCAGCGCCAGGTTCACGGCGCCGGTGTTGCCCAGCAGGATCATAATCGCGTAAGTGCGCACGATCTCGCCCACCCAGAACGGGATCAGCAGGAGCAACAGGAACAGCATCTGGTTCTTGCGGCTGACGTGCCGGGCCAGAAAGTAGGCCACCGGGTAGGTGATGATCAGCGTACAGAAGGTAAAGACCCCGGCAAAGATCAGTGTCCGGAAAAACGGCATCCAAAAGATGCTGTCACCGAAGAAGCGGGCATAGTTTTCCAGCGTGAAATGCTGTTCCACTCCGGGCGCAACCGGGTAGGCATCGGTCAGCGACACGCGCAACATCTGCAGCATCGGGCCGAGGTGCTGGGTCAGGATCCATAGGATCGGAAAGGCGGCGAGGACAACAAACTGCCGGCGGGGCGAGGCCGTCGCCAGACGCATCATCGCGTGGTACGGCCCCCAAGAGGCCAAACGGCCCCAGAATGTCCGGTCCGAGGTCTCTTCTGCCATGGCTCGCCCGTCCTGTTGCGCGGATGCGTCATACGTCATGAGGTCGTCTTTCGGAAGGTCAGGGCCCCTGCCCCGCGATCATCGCAGGGCAGGAACAGGTTTCGGTTTGGCCGATCAGGCCGCCTTGATGGCCTCGACGGCCGGGTCGACCAGCCCGTATTTCATCTCGTTCGCCTCGGCGCGGAAGAACTGCAGGTTGGCCAGCTGCTCGTCCGGGAAGGAAGTCGACTTCTTCTCGAGGTCGGTCAGGTAGTTCGACGCGTCCTTGTAGGTCGAGATGAAGCCCGAGGCCTTGGTCATCGCCGCGCCGATTTCGGGCGACGACAGGATGGCATCGAGGAAGGTATAGGCATTGTCCGCGTTGGGCGCGTTGTTGGCGATGTTGTAGGTATAGACAAAGCCGTAGGACCCTTCGCGCGGGATCGCCATGCCCAGCGGGAAGCCGTCATTGATCAGCGCCGCGGCAGGACCGTTCCAGGAATGGCCCAGCACGATGTCCTGGTTGACCATCATCTGCTGGAACTCGGCGCCGCCGTCGTAGTACTTGCGCACCAGCGGCTTCTTCTCGATCAGGAACTGCTTGGCCTCCTCGACGATCTCGGCGGCCTTGTCCGGGTCGTCGAGATAGGCGACCATGTTGCCGTCATAGCCTTTCATCAGCATGACGATCGACATCATGTCCTGGATGATATAGGCGGTCTGGCCCTTGTATTTCTCGCTGAACAGCGTGTCCCAGGTCAGGGCCTCTTCCTCGCTGACGATCTCCGAGTTGTAGGACAGGACCTCCATCCCCGAGAGGATCGGCGCCCCCCATTTGTTGCCGTTGATCGTGGACCAGTCGGATTCCGAGAAGGTCGGGTTGATCTTGTTCCAGTTGGTCAGACGGTCGGTGTCCAGCGGCGCCAGAAGTTCGCTGTCGATGAACTGCAGGAAGCGGTGGCCGGCGACGGTCATGATGTCGACAGTCGGGTTCGGTTGTTCCGCGGCCAGCAGGTTGAACTGTTTGCCCTGGTCGTCCACGAGACGGACGTTGACCTTGATCCCGGTCTCGGCCTCGAACTGTTCCTTGAAGGCCTCGGGCACGAAGTTGTTGTAGGTCCAGATGTTCACCTCGCCGCCCGATTGAGCGGAGGCGCGGCGCAGGTAGGCGGGCGAAGCCAAGGCCGCGCCGGTGGCGGCAGCCGTGCCCAGAAAGCGGCGACGGTTGAGGATCAGCTTGGTCATTATTGGTCTCCTTGTTGGTCCAGTGGTTTTTTGGTTACTCGTTACAGGTCTCAGGCGGCGTTTTCGGGCTGCCGCAGCAGTCCGGTTTTCGCTGCACGTTTCAGATCGTCAAGGCTGTAGCTGTCCAGATCAAGCGCCTTGAGGATCTCGTTTTCCGCCTCGAAATCCCGCCCGTACATGGCCGAGAAGATGCGGATGCCCGCCTCGTGCAGCGGCGCAGGGTGCCCGGTCAGCCGACCGAGCGCGGCGGTCAGCACCAGCCCGTAGGGCACGTCTTCGGTGACATAGCGGCTGTCGGCTGTCGCCGGCCCGGTTCCGCCATTGCCCTGCGCATGCATCTGCTGGTTCATCTCGGAAATCGAGGCGACGGGGACATGGAACGACAGGTGGAAATGCTCGAAGATCGTCTTGACCTCCAGCCCCAGTGCCTTGGCGATCTCAAGCCGTTCGAGATCGAGGTCCTCCAGCAGGCGGCCCACGGTCGGCGTGACGTTTTGGCCCTGCGACCAGTTCTCGCCGCGCTCCATCCGGGTGATGTTGCCCAGCGCGATGCCCATATGGTTCTGAGGGTTCAGGTTCGACAGCGAGATCGCCAGCAACCCGTCGCGCGGTTGGAACCGGTCACCGAACAGCTCCTTGCAAAGTGCCAGGGCCTCGTCCGAGCGGTCCCCGGGCACGGTGCAGAGGTCCACCTTGCTGCGCACGGTGTTGACCTTGACCTCGGCCCCCGACTGGCGCCGCCCGGTGCAGATCGTGGTGCCCCAGGCGGTGATCGGTACGGAAATTCCGCGATCCGCAAGCAACTGCATCAGGTAGACAGCCCCAAGCGAGGCATGGGAGGAGATGATGACCTGGTGGTGCGGCTCGATATGCGGGGCCAAAGCGTCCAGCACGGTTTTGTGGCCGTAGCCCGGCAGGGCAATGATCAGCACGTCGTTCTCGCGCGCCAGCGTCGCCGCAGTGTCGGCGATCCGCGGGGTCAGCGAGGTCTCGACCGCGCCGGTCGCCGTCAGCGGAGCACCCTTGGCCAGATCGGCCGTACCAGCCCCCGAAGGGGACCACAGCATCGGGTCATGTCCCGCCTCGTGCAGCACCGCTGCCGTTCCGAAGGCGATCGCCCCCGCGCCTGCCAAACCTACTTTCTTGCTCACATCCACACCTTCATCGCTTGCGGTCTTTCGCCCCCACATTACACCTACTTAACGGAATGTCATCCGCTATCTGGGAATTCATGGATTATTTTCCGGAATCTTCGAGCCGCACAGGGTCACCAAGCACATGCATCAGCCTGTTTGCCCAGCCGAACAAAGAGGCCGAAAGGATCAGATCCAGCACCTCCGCCTCGTCCAGCCCGGCCTCCTTCAGCGCCTGCATGTGTTCCGGCCCGGCCTGAGACGGGCATTCCGACAGCGCCACGGCAAAGTCGAAAATGGCCCGGTCGCGCGTATCCAGTTCCGCATTCGCGCCATCGCGGAACAGCTTGTCCGTCACTTCGGTCGATTTCTCGATCTGGGCGTGGCGCATGGCGTGGACGGCGGCACAATAGATACAGTGGTTGACCATCGAGGCCCCAAGCGCACCCAGTTCCCGCTCGGATCGGCTCATACCGCCCTTGTCGTACATGATCGCGTTGAAAAGGGGCGAACGCACCTTCAGGCTTTCGACATCATGCGCCAAAGTCAGAACGTACTCCGACACCTTGGTGTTCGAAGGTGTCACCTTGAGCGCATCCAGTTGTTCGGCGGAGGCTTCCTGAAGGTCAACGGGCTTAACGCGCGGCTGCCAATGGGGCACGTTGCGGGTGAATTTCGTGATTACCTTGGTCATGCCGACATCCCTTTCATCAGGCGCAGCCCGGCGATGACCCGGATCTGGTAGGCGAGAAAGGCATTCAGCTCGGCAAGACGGACGATATCGGCATCCGCCACGCCCGCAGATTGCAACGCCAGGATATCGTTGCCCGCGACCCGGCGGGTGTCGGCGGCCACCTTGTCCATGAACCCGACAACCTCGGCCAGGCCCTGCGCGGCCCCGTCTTCGGTGGGCTGGACCAGGGCGGCGAAATCACCGGCGTCGGCGGCGTAGCGCGCCGCAAGCTCGGCTTCATCGTTGAGATTGGCGATCCTCGCGGCCAGCGCAGCACGCAAGCTATGGCTCCACGGTCCGGCATCCTTCGGACGCAGCACGGCCTCTTCTGCGGCCTGTGTCATCTCGAAGATGTTGGCGCGCCCCTCGACGGCGGCCTGTACAGCCGTGCCCACCCCGATATCTGCGCTGTTCAATGCGGTCGTATCCAATGCCATCAGGCCACTTTCCCTTTCTTTTCGTCACAGGCCAGTTCGGTCGGCGTCCATTCGCTGCCATCCAGTTCCGGCTTGTCGTAGTCCAGCATTGCCTGCCAGTGTTCCGCCACGTCCTCGGAGTATAGCTGCCCGGCCACTGCCCGCGTCAGCCACCCTGCCCCTTCCGAAATGCCCGGAATGTCACCACTCACTTTCCCGAGGCTGGCAGATGCCCCGTAGTTGAAGCAGTAGACGTTCGACAGCCAAGGTGCCGTACCCGGCACTTTCTCGCGAAAGGTGAAATCCTCGTTCAAGTAGGGAAAGCGCCCCAGGTCACGCGATTGTTCGTCCTCGGGTGGGGTATAGACATCCTGCCACAGGAGGATGTTCCCTGCCGCGTCGCCAAATTCGGTCCGCGACAGCGGGTCGATGGTAAAGCCGGTGCCAAGGATCACGAAATCCGCCTCGTAGGAGGAGCCGTCGGCAAAGCCGACCTGCACCGCACCGTTCTTTTCCACGGTCGACTGAACCGCCTTTCCGAAATGGAAAAAGGCGTTGGGATGGCGGCTGACCCGGTTTGTCGATCCATGCGGGGGCGGCGTCTGGGTGGCAAAGGAATACTGCATGAAGCGCCAGCGCCACTCGTCCGGCAGGCTGGCGTATCCGGCGGTAAAGCCGAAACTCCCGATGCCCATCATCTTGTTGATGGTCGGCATTTCCTTGCGGCGGATCAGGTGGCGAACCTCGGCGGCCCCATGTTCCAGCGCCTCGGCGGCATTGTCCACCGCCGAGGCCCCGACACCGACCACGGCCACACGTTTGCCCTTGAGCGCGTCAAAGTCGATTTCATCCGCGCTATGCGCCCAGTACTTGGACTCCAGGTTCTTTACGAAACCGGGAATGTTCGGCTGTCCGGTCCCGTCGCGCCCAGTTGCAAAAATCAATTTACGGCAAAGGATCGAGCCTTCCGACGCACCGGACAAATGCAGCCGCAGAAGATCCCCCTCGGGTTCGACGAGGTCGACCGACACACCGTTTTCCGTCGGGATGTCCAGGACTTTCCGATACCACTTGAGATAGTCCATCCACATCGGGCGGGGGATCTTGTCCAGCGCCTCCCAATCCTCGGTCCCGAACTGCGCACGATACCATGCCTGAAAGGTCAGTGCGCCGTGCCCATAGGCCGGGCCGGTCAGCTCTTTCGGCGACCGCAAGGTTTCCATCCGCGCATAGGTGAGCCACGGACCTTCCAGCCCTTCGGGCGAACGATCCAGCACCCGCATGTTGTGGATGCCGCCGGTCTTCAGCGCTGTCCAGGCCACCATGCCGCACATACCACCGCCGATGATGACGACATCAGTCACACCTTCGCGTGCCGGCACCCAGTCCTTGCCAGGCCAGCAGAGGAATTTCAGATCCTCGTGCAAGCGCGCCTCAAGAGCCTCCAGGCCTTGGCCATCAATCGGGGAAGAGGTGTCATGTGTCATTACGTTTTTTTCCTGTAGCTCTAGTCCGCTCGTCCGGGTCAGGCCGGCGTGGAGCCGGACCAATTCGGATGCAGATCGTCTATGTGATAGGCGTGGGCGTGACGATGCCGGGGGCCCTGGCTCGGCGCCTCGCGGAAATGCGGGTGACCCTCGGGCAGTTCCGGATGCTCATGCAGGCGTTCGATCGGATCTGTCGCCGGCCAGACCCGGACGCCAAGAACCGCGGTACCGACGGTCAGCCCGGACAGGATCAGCAGGGCCGGTTCGAGTCCGGCCAACGCAGCCAACTGTCCGGCCAGCGGATAGGCCAGCAACCATCCCGCATGCGAGAGCGAGAACTGCGCGGCGAATACTGCAGGTCGATCCGCCGCACCTGCCGAGCGCGCAATAACCAACCCGCCCGGGGTCAGCACCAGTGAGGCAGCCAGTCCAAAGATCATCCATAGCGCCATGTAGCCCGCATAGCCCAACGGCAGGGCAATACCCAGCCCTGCAACCGCGTGCATCATGGCGCCCCCCAGCATGACACGCCGCTCGTCCGTGCTCTCGACAAGACGGGGAACGACAACGGCCCCAATGGCAGCGCCCAGCCCGTAGAAGGCCATCAGGATCGGGTATTGCCCTTCTGCATCCCCAAGCCGGACACCCGCAAGTACAACAGAGTTCACCAGCACCCAGGCCATGCTCAAGGAAAGGGCGAAGTTCAGCAGGAACAGTCCACGCAGGCGCGGCGTCTTGCGATAGATGCTCAGCCCCTTCATGGCGCGGCGCAGGAAAGGCCCCTTGCCCTGCCCTGTCCTGTCGGCCGGAAAGCGCGTGGCGAAAAGCGCTGCCACGGACCCCGTAAAGGCCAGCGCCGCCACCCAGAACAGGAACTCTGCCTCTATCAGTTGCAGCACCATGGCCGCAATGATCGGGCTGAGCACCGACTCCAGTGTGTATGCGATACGAGACCAGACGAGCGCCCGGCTATAAAGCTTTTCGTCGGGCAGGACGTCAGGGATCACCGATTGAAAAAGCGGCGTGAACCCCGAGGACACGGCAAAGAAGACCAGCGCGAGCAGCGCAATTTGCCAGGTCTGCGTTGCAAAGGCCATCGGCAGAAGCAAAAGCATCCGCCCGAGGTCCAGGCCGATCATCACGCGTTTGCGACGGCGTCCGGCAAAGAGCGCCTCTGCCAGTGGGGCGATGCCCACATAGGCCACCATCTTGACCGCCAACAAAAACCCGACGATCTGCCCCGCCGCCGCAACCCCGCCGATCCGATAGGCCGCCAGCGACATGGCCACGGTCATCAGCCCGATGGCAAGCAGAGAGAAGACCTGCGCGGCAAAAAGGGTCCGAAAGGACGGATTGGCGATTGGGCTGATCCGAGGTTGTGTCATGAGGCAAGGGGATCCTTCGAGGCGGTCACGGCATTGAACCGGGCTGTGCCGGTGTCGACGCGATAGTCCTTTACATAGTCTGGGGCGGTACGCGCCAGATTGTCCACCGCCTCGATAATCGAATTCACCTTGGTATCGGACATAAGTGCCGAAAGGTTAAGACGTACCCAGCCCGGTTTCGCTGTTTCTTCGCCACGTTCCAGCGCTTCGATGGTTGCGTCCGACTCACTTCGGCCCAACCCCAGCAACCTGTGACCATAGGGGCCGGCACAGGCACAACCGCCGCGGGCCTGGACGCCATACCTGTCGCTGAGCAACCGGGTAAAGAACTGGTGATGCACCAATCCCCCCTGCCCGTCGCGCACACGAAAGGAAAAGATCGGCAAGGCCTGAGCGTCAGGCTGTCCAAGCAATTCGATCCGATCATTCTGCGACCAGATATTCAGCGCCTTTTCCCGAAGCTCCGCCTGCCGCTTGTCCAGCCACTCCTGGCCCAGCGCCTCTTTTACCAGCAGGGCAAGCGCCGCGCGGATATCGCCGGTGACATTGGGGGTGCCGCCCTCTTCTCGCGCTGACAACGTGTTCGAATAGACGTGCCCCCAAGGCGATACGAAACTGACCGTGCCGCCGCCTGGAAGAGTCGGCGTTGCACGGCGGGCGATCCCGTCGCGAATTACCGCGACACCACTGGACCCGGGACCGCCGGGAAACTTGTGGGGCGAAAACACGATGGCATCCTTCTGCGCATCGGTGCCCGCCTTCATGTCCATCGCGCAATACGGTCCGGCACAGCCGTAGTCCCAGACCACGAACGCCCCGTGGGCGCGCAACAGCCGCGTCACCGCGTCGACGTCAGTGAGAATCCCCGTCACATTCGACGCTGCGGAAAAGGTTCCGACGATCAGCGCCGCATCTTCCGACGCCTTCAGCGCATGAGAGAGGTCTTCCATATCGACCCCGCCATTTGCGGCCTCAGCGATCTCGATCACCTCGGCCCCTGTCTCGCGCCAGGGCAAGATGTTGGAGTGATGTTCGTACGGCCCGGTCAGTACGACGACACGCTGACCTGCGGACACAAGCGAAGGCAGATCCAGCAGACCGACGATCCTGTTGATCCCGGCAGTGGACCCCGACCCGGTAAAGATCACGCTCATCCCGTCACCGGCGCCGGTCAGCCGTGCGATTTCACCCCGCGCGGCTTCTCTCAAACGGGTCATGTATTCGCCACAGAACGACGCCTGTGTGTGCGTGTTCGCATAATACGGCAGCACCCGGTCGCGGACGAAGTCTTCAACCTGTGTCAGCGCCCGCCCGGAGGCGACATAGTCCGCGTAGATCAGCGGGTGCACGCCGAACGGTCCTTCGATCTGTACGTCCTCGCCGATCAGCCCGGCGCGGATCCGGTCTCGAATGTCGGCGCCTTTCAATGCGGTTTTGAAGTCATCGAGCGGTGTCATATCTTCCTCAGCTGTTGAGGGCAGATTGTGACGCATGATCCGCAAAAATCTTCCCATAAATTCATCGTTGATTTCGATTTTTTGTGTCATATGATTGACACATGGCCCAGAAACCAGATCATTTTGACCACCTCATCCTTGAAGAACTCCAGCGCGACGCGGCTCAGTCACAACGGGCCCTGGCGGAAAAGGTCGGCCTGTCACAGAACGCGTGCTGGCGGCGCCTGAAGACGTTGGAGGCCTCCGGCGCCATTCGCGGCCGGACTGTGGTCATAGACCGCGAAAGGCTCGGCGCCGGGTTCGTGGTCTTTTCCCTCGTCAAGACACGACATCATTCAGCGGATTGGCTGCGCCAGTTCCGCAACCATGTCTCGGCCATCCCGGAGGTCATCGACTTCTTCCGTATCGGCGGCGAGTATGACTACCTGCTGAAGATCGTTGCCCGCGACATGGCCGGCTACGATGACGTCTACAAACGCCTGATCGAGAATATCGAGCTGGAAACCGTCACCTCCTTTTTCGCCATGGAAGCCATCGAGGAGCAACGCCCGATCCCCTTACGCCAGATGTGACCTGGTCCCCATTGAATCCGCGTTTATAAGTTAGCTCTGTTCAGGGTTTGGTCCTCTACCGA
>NZ_JARAMO010000290.1:0-14340 GCF_028807275.1 Mameliella sp. AT18 | reverse complement strand
AGGGCGCTGCCCTCCTCAAACTCCTCCCGGAGGTATTTCTTGCCCAAAGAAGCTGGCAGGCGCGGCAAATTGTGCAAGCCCCTCCCCAAGGGCCCGTGGTTTCTCTATATTTGCGGCATAGCTTCGCGACGCGGTGAAAGAGGATCCACATGGCCCTGAAATCCCTCAAGAAACAAAGGCGGATCCAGATCGTTGCGCTGGCCGCCGTGGCGCTGATCGTCTCGACCGGGCTGATCGGTTACGCCATGCGCGACGGGATCAACTTCTTTCGCTCGCCCAGCCAGGTGATGGAAGAGCCGCCTGCTCCGAACGAGGTGTTCCGCATCGGCGGGCTGGTCGAGGAAGGGTCCCTTGTGCGGGGCGCGGGAGAGCAGATCCGGTTCAGCGTGACCGATGGCGGGGCGACGGTGCCCGTGGTCTATACCGGCGTGCTGCCTGACCTCTTCGAGGAGAACCAGGGCATGGTCGGCACCGGTCGCTATGTGGACGGCGTGTTCGAGGCCTCGGAGATCCTGGCCAAGCATGACGAGACCTACATGCCCAAGGAAGTGGTCGATGCGCTGAAGGAACAGGGCGTCTACCAGGAGCCCGAGAGCTGAGCACCGGGTTTGCTCGGCGTGCTGGGCGTTTCGACCAGGTAGAGCACCACGCGCAAACCGCCGCGTAGCGGGCGGTCCAGCATCATGCCGCCGCCGGACTGGCGGGCAAAGCCGGCAACGGAGGACAGGCCGAGGCCGCTGCCTTCGTGCGGAGGCTTGGTGGTGTAGAAGGGTTCCGCAAGCCGCGGCAGGGCCTCTTCCGGCACGCCCGGTCCGTCATCCTCGACGATCAGCGCGACGTAGGGCGGAGGGGATTCGGGAGCGGGGTCCAGCCCTCCGGCAGAGCCGCGACGTTCCGCGGTGATCCGGATCGTTCCGTATCCGCCCGTTGCCTCCTGCGCGTTCAGGCACAGTTGAATGGCGCAGGTTTCCAGCATGTCACGGTCGGCCAGGGCCACGAGCGGATCGTCGGGCGGCTGGGTCTCGACCCGCATGTCGGGACCGAGCATGTCGCTCAGGACCTCTGTCAGGTCGAAGAGGAACCCTTCCATCGGGATCGGGGCAGGTGACAGGCGGGTGCGACCGCTGGCCGCCATGAGTTGTCGGACGGTGACCGCAGCGCGGCCGGCGGCGGCGCGGCTTTCTTCGATGGCGGCCTGGCGTTCACGGGCATCGGGCAGGGTCTCGAACAGTTCGAGGTTGCCCAGGATGACGGTCAGCTGGTTGTTGAATTCATGCGCGACGCCGCCGACGAACTGACCCAGGGCGCGGGCCATCTGTGCGCTGGCATAGCGTTTCTGCGCGGTGCGCAGATCGGCCTGCAGCCGCCAACCCACGATCATCGACCCGATGTAGTAGCCAAGCACCGCCAGGGCGACGAAGGCGACCAGAAGCCGGTCGGTCCAGGTCTCGAGAAGTGGCTGCAGCAACACCACGAGCGACAGCATCATGATGGAGACCAGAGCGCAGTCGGCGACCAGCAACCCGGATTCGCGCTGCGGGCGTTGCAGGGTGTAGAGCGCGTAACCCACGAGACCCGCAGCGCCTGCAAAGGTCGTTCCGGGGTTCATCTGGACGGACACCAGGTAGAGCGGCAGCGCCAGGAAAGAGAAACCGGCCAGAACGTAGCTGGCCAGCGCACCCCAGTAACGCAACGGCGCCGGACCTGTCCGCAGGCGCAGCAGCAGGAAGGCAAGCCCGCCTTCGAAGACAAGGTAAGCCGCACCCCAGGCCAGGGCGATCTGCCGGTCGATGACTAGCAGCAGCACGGAGACCACCACGGCAATGACGACATAGCGGATCACGATCTCGAGTGGGGATCCGTATTCGGCGCGCCGCATCGCGTCCAGCCGCGTCTGATAATTGTCACGGGAGGGGAGCGGGGCCATGTCCTGCGTCTCTCCGCCTGGGCCGCGCGAACATGCGGCTGTGATCACGATAAAACATGGCTCAGGGTACGCAATCTCCTGGGCCGCGTCACTTGCGTTATTCGGAATGCTACCCGAATGAACAGGGCCCGATGGCATGCCTTAGGGCCCTGTTAAGGTTTTGAAACCAAAAGGTTGTTAGCGGAGGATGCTGCGTCCCGCATAGATTGCAGTGTCTTCCAGCATCTCCTCGATCCGGATCAGCTGGTTGTACTTCGCGAGCCGGTCCGAACGCGCCAGCGAGCCGGTCTTGATCTGGCCGCAGTTGGTGGCAACGGCGAGGTCGGCGATGGTCGCGTCCTCGGTCTCACCGGAACGGTGCGACATCACGTTGGTCATGCGCGCGCGGTGCGCCATGTCCACGGCCTGCAGGGTTTCGGTCAGGGTGCCGATCTGGTTGACCTTGACCAGCATCGAGTTGGCACAGCCCTGTTCGATGCCCATGGCCAGGCGCGCGGGGTTGGTCACGAAAAGATCGTCACCCACCAGCTGCACCTTCTGGCCCAGCACCTCGGTCAGCATGCGCCATCCGTCCCAGTCGTCCTCGGCACAGCCGTCCTCGATCGAGATGATCGGGTAGTCGTTCACCAGGGCCTGCAGGTAGGCCACGTTTTCATCCGGGGTCAGCGAGAGGCCTTCGCCCTTCATCTCGTATTTGCCGTCCTTGAAATACTCGGTCGAGGCGGCGTCGAGGGCCAGATACATGTCCTCGCCGGGCTTGAAACCGGCCTTCTCGATCGACTTCAGGATGAAATCCAGCGCGTCGCGGGTGCTCTTGAGTTCCGGCGCAAAGCCGCCTTCATCGCCGAGGCCGGTGGACATGCCCGCCGCGCTGAGTTCCTTTTTCAGGGTGTGGAACACCTCGGAACCCATGCGCACCGCTTCGCGGATGTCGGTTGCGGCGACCGGCATGATCATGAATTCCTGGATGTCGATCGGGTTGTCCGCGTGTTCGCCGCCGTTGATGATGTTCATCATCGGGACGGGCAGGGTGCGCGCCGATGTGCCGCCGACGTAGCGGAACAGGGGTTGCCCGGTGAATTCCGCCGCGGCTTTGGCCGTGGCCAGGCTGACACCCAGGATGGCATTGGCGCCCAGGCGGCCCTTGTTCTCGGTCCCGTCCAGTTCGCACATGGCAAGGTCGATGGCGACCTGTTCGGTGGCGTCGAAGCCCAGGATCGCCTCGGCGAGTTCGCCGTTCACGGAGGCCACGGCATCCAGAACGCCCTTGCCCATGTAGCGGGCCTTGTCGCCGTCGCGTTTTTCCACCGCTTCGTGCACGCCGGTCGAGGCGCCCGAAGGCACGGCCGCGCGGCCCATCGATCCGTCTTCGAGGGTGACGTCGACTTCGACGGTCGGGTTGCCGCGGCTGTCGAGGATCTCGCGCGCGTGGATGTCGATAATGGTGCTCATGGATCTGGTCCCTCAAGGCTGTCCGTTCGCCGGTGTCATAACAGGCGCGCGGGGAAAGTAAACGTGAGCGATAGCGCTAACGCTCCTTTGTGTGTGCGGGTTGCGCTAACGTCGCGCGCTAACGGTCCGGGGCAGATGAGGCTGCGGGACGAAGAAACCCAGTCATTGTAACCCCTTGATGACGTTCCGTCGCCCAGGAACGGGCAGGTGGATCAGGCCTCCGCGGCGCGGGCCAGCCGCCGCTCGCGCACGAAGGTATAAAGCCCGGCGACGAGGATGAGGGCAGAGCCCGCAATCGTCCAGAAATCCGGTCGATCGCCAAAGATCAGCACGCCCAGCCCGGTGGTGAACACGAGCCGCGAATAGCGGAAAGGTGCCACGATCGAGGCCGGCGCCATGCGCATGGCCGAGGTGATGGCCAGGTACCCCGAGGTCGTCACCACGACCGCGCCCAGGGTCGGCCAGAGCGCGGCGCCGGTAAAGCTGGAGGGTTCCGGTGTCAGTGCCCAGAGCGTCAGCCCCGGCAGCAGGGTCGAGCCGAATCCCCAGGTCGAGATCGCCAGTGCCGGGATGTGGCCGGGCGAAAGCCGGGTGACAAGGTCACGGGCCGACAGCGCGGTGATGCCCATGACGGCGAACAGCTCCCATCCGGTGAACGCGGCGCCGAATGGGCGGATCACCATCATCATGCCGATTATGCCGACACCCACGGCAGCCCAGCGGCGCCAGCCCACATGTTCGTTCAGGAACAGCGCCGCGCCCAGCGTCACCACCAGGGGGCCGGTCTGGATGATCGCGGCAAAGACCGGCAGTGGCACATAGCGCAGCCCGACCACCATGCCGATGGCGCCGAAGACCTCGAAGAGATTGCGCAGCAGGATCATCGGGTGCAGTGCATCACGGCTCCAGACAGTGACGCGCAGGGCGCGGGCCATGACGATGAACAGCAGCGTGCCGCCCAGTCCCACCAGCGTCATCACCTGGCCGATGGGCGCGGCAAGCGTGGCGAGCTTGAAAAACGCATCCGCCCCGGCCAGCAGCGCCATCGAGAGGATCATCAGGGAAATGGCGCGCAGGATCATGCGGGCGCCTGCGCGGGGCGGGTGCGGGTCATTCCGGGGCTTTCGGTGAGTGTCGTGTCCCGCAGGTATCGCCCGGGCGCGCGCGCGGGGCAAGGGGCAAGCCGCTTCGAAGCGGCTTGGGAACGGGTTTGGAAACCCGTTGCAAGGGCTTTCGAAAGCCCTTGCGCGCCAGGTCAGGCGGCCATGATCTCGGCCAGATGGGCGGCGCAGCCCCGGAGCGCGGCGTAATCGTCGGTGACCAGGTCGACCGGAAACTGGGTCATGTAGGCATTGAACCGCCCCTTGTCGGCAAAGGCCTCGGCAAATCCCAGGTGGCGCAGGTGTGGGCCCAGGTGGCGTGTCACGCCGCCGACCAGATAGATGCCGCCAAAGGGCAGGGTGACCAGAGCCAGGTCGCCGGTGTAACGGCCCAGAAAGCGTACAAAGAGCCGTGCGGCCCGCTGCGCGCGCGGCTCACCGGCCTCGAACCCGGCCATGATCTCGGCCGCGGGCAGGGGCAGGCCGTCGCCCTCGTCATGGCAGACCCAGGCGTAAAGCCGTTCCAGCCCGCGGCCCGACAGGATCTCTTCGAGGCCCGGATGCCCGGTCTTTTCAGCGACCCAGTCGACCAGCCGCAATTCCTCGGCATCGCGCGCCAGGAGCGAGACATGCCCCGCCTCTGCCGGGGGTACAAGGGTGCGAGCGCCCTGGGTGTAGACGGGTACGGCGTTCAGCCCGGTGCCCACGTTCACCACAAGGCGCACGGCATCCGCCGGGGCTTCGCGCCCGGTCAGGACCGGCGACAGGCTCTCGTGACCCAGGTGTGCCACGGCGAACCCCTGCGCCTGAAGGTCGTTCAGAACCGCAACCCGGGCCGCCCCGATGCGCTTCTTGAGCGCGGCCGAATCCACAGTCCAGTCCAGGTTGGTCAGCGTGCCCACCCCGTCATGCACCGGCCCGGCCATGTCGATGCAGACACCGACGGGGGCCACTTTCTGGTCGTCCAGGTAGCTGTCCAGGATCGGTTCGATCCCGGCGTTCTCGGAGTTGCGAAAGCGGCGGATGCTGTCGTCCAGCACCTGGCCGTCCCGGCTCAGGGCGACCCGCGTGTTGGTGCCGCCGATGTCGGCGACAACGGAAAGCTCTTGCGTCATGGCGTGGCCTTTCAGGTGGTCAGGGCTTTGGCAAGCGCGTGATACGATGCCTTGGGCGTCCGCGCCAAGGTCTCGAAATCGACATGGACCAGGCCAAAGCGCTTTTCGTACCCAAGCGCCCATTCGTAATTGTCCAGCAGAGACCAGGTGAAATAGCCCTTCAGCGGGACGCCCTCGGCAATGGCCTGCCGGACCTTGTCCAGGTGGGCATCCAGGTAGGCGGTGCGGGCCGGGTCCTCAACCGCGCCATCCTCCAGCACATCGGCCGAGGCCATGCCGTTCTCGGTGACGTAAAGCGGCAGGTCGCCGGTGTACTCGCGCGCGGTGCGGGTCAGGAAATTGTAGAGGCCCTCGGGGTAGATTTCCCAATCCATGAAGGTCTTGGGCAGCGGGCCGTCGACCTCGCGGTAATCGGGCCAGGGGTGGCCGGCGGGGGCGATCAGCTTGCGCGTGTAGTAATTGATCCCGCACCAGTCGAGCGGGGCGGTGATGGTCGGGAAGTCCTCTTGCCAGCCCCTGGGCAGATGTGGCTCCAGCCCGTCCAGCGCGGCCTGCGGATAGGCGCCCTTGAACACGCCACCCATGAACCAGTGGTTGTAGATCGCGTCATAGCGGTCGGCGGCGGCACGGGCGGCCGCGCTGTCGTCGGCTGGGTCGGCCCATTCCATGTTGAAGACGCCACCAAGGTTGTCCATGCCCAGTCCGCGCATGGTTTCGATGGCGCGGCCATGTGCCAACAGGACGTGGTGCATTGCGCGCGCCGTGGCGCGGATGTCGCGGACGCCGGGGGCGTGGTGGCCGTCGAAATGGCTGAGCCAGGCGACGCACCAAGGCTCGTTTATTGGCGCGACGGAAAACATCCGGTCGCCGATGCGCTCCATGATGATCTGCGTGTAGTCGGCGAACCAGCCGGCGATGTCCCGGTTGCGCCAGCCGCCGAGGTCCAGCAGGGGCGAGGGCAGTTCCCAGTGATAAAGCGTGGCGCAGGGCCTGATGCCGCGATCCAGCAGAGAGTCTGCCAGGCGATCGTAGAAATCCAGCCCCTCTTGGTTGACCGGCCCGCGCCCTTCGGGCAGCACGCGCGCCCAGCTCAGTGAAAAGCGGTAGGCGTCGAAGCCGGCCTGTTCGACCAGGTCCAGATCCTCGCCATAGCGGTGATAGTGATCGCAGGCCTTGTCGCCGTTCTCGAAACGGGTGACGTTCCCCGGGGTCGCGGCGAAATCATCCCATTGGGTGCGGCCCGCGCCACCAAAGGCGTGACCCTCGATCTGGTAGCTCGAGGTGGCGCAACCGAAGAGGAAATCTTCGGGAAAATCAGATCTCTGGTGTTTCATGTTCAACCTTTATTGCGCGGGTCCGGTCGAGCTTCCGATGATCAGCTCGGCCTCCATCAACTGGGTCAAGGGCGCATGCGCGGGATTGCGGATAAGCTCCAGCAGCATTTCAGCCGCCCGCATCCCGGCCAGGCGCACCGAGGAGCGCGTGGCGGTAAAGATCGGCACGTCATGGCCGTTGCGCAAATAGCCCAGGTCGTCGTCATGGGTGATGACGGACACGTCCCGTCCCATTTCCAGCCCGGCCTCGTGGATTGCCCGGCGGACGCCGATGGCGGTGATCATCGAGGAGACAAGGAAGCCGGTGGGCGGAGTGTCCAGCGCCAACATCTCTGCCGCGCTGCGGTAGCCATAGATCTCTGTCATCTCTTCCGAGCGCATCAGCGCCGGGTCCAGCGCGATGCCACGGTCGGCCAGTGCCGCCTCATAGGCGACGCGGCGGCGGTGGGCGAAATCCATGAATTCCAGCCCGTTGATCAGGGCAATCCGCCGGTGGCCCAGGTCCAGCAGGAACTCGGTCGCGCGCTGGAACGCGCGCCCGTTGTTGGTGTCCAGCCAGGAATAGGGCAGGCTGACCTGAGAGGCGCGGCCATGCACGACGAAGGGCAGCCCCAGCTCGGTCAGCAGCGCGATCCGGCCGTCGGTCATGCGTGGGCCGTGCACGATGATCCCGTCGACATTGCCACGGCTGCGGATCGAACGATAGGCCTGTTCCTCGTCCTTGTCGTCGACCAGGCTGATGACCACCTCGTAGCCCGCCTTGGAGTAGGTCTGACCGGCCCCGGCGATGAAATCTCCGAAGATCGGGTTCACCATCTCGTGCTGGTCGCTGATCGGCAGGACGTGACCGATGGCATGGGCGCGACCCGTAGCCAGCCCCTTGGCCCTGGCGTTGGGGCTGTAGTTCAGCTCGCGCGCGGCACGCAGAACCTTTTCCCGGGTCTTTTCACTGACCTCTGGATAACCGTTCAGCGCACGGCTGACGGTGGTCTGGGAAAGGTCGAGGTGTTCGGCGAGCTGCTTGAGGTTCATGTCACGATAAGGCTCAAAGCGCTTCGGATTTGTCAAGAGACGACCGCACGGATGGTGCTGTATTGCAGAAAGCTTAGCCGCACCGCAGCATGTAAATTTCAATGGTCAAAGGACGAATGTTGACAGGTTGGGCCGACTCGCAGATAGTGGCGCCACCCAAAGCGCTTTGAGAAACTTTGTTTTCGACGGGTGCGGGATACGCAGGAGAACCCGCGCGGCGAGGTGCGGGATGGGAGGATAATCAATGAAGTCACCGTTTTACCTGAGCGTCGCGGCCCTGGCCCTTGGCGCCGGCATGGCGCATGCGGAGAAGCTGACCGTTTTCGGCCCCTGGCTGGGTCCAGACCAGGAGCTGGTCGAGGATGTTCTGGATGTCTTCGCCGAACAGACCGGCCATGACGTTTCCTATGTGGGCTCTGACAGTTTCGAGCAGCAGATCGTTGTCGATGCCGAAGCAGGCTCGCCCCCGAACGTCTCTATCTTCCCGCAGCCGGGCCTTGCCTCCGACATGGCGTCGCGCGGTTTCCTGACCCCGCTCAAGGATGGCACCGGCGACTGGATTCGCGAGAACTACGCGGCAGGCGACAGCTGGGTCGACCTCGGGACCTACGCCGACCAGGACGATACGGACAAGTTGTTCGGCTTCTTCTACAAGGTCGATGTGAAATCGTTGGTCTGGTACAACCCCGAGAACTTCCTCGATTTCGGTTACGAAGTGCCGGAAACGATGGAAGAATTGCGTGCGCTGGAGCAGCAGATGATCGACGATGGCGAAACGCCCTGGTGCGTGGGCCTGGGATCGGGCGGTGCGACCGGCTGGCCGGCCACCGACTGGGTCGAGGACCTCATGCTGCGCACCCAGCCGCCCGAGGTCTATGACCAGTGGGTCGCCAACGAGATCCCCTTTGACGATCCGCGCGTCGTGTCCGCGATCGAGGAATTCGGCACCTTCATCGAGGATGACAAGGTGGCCGGCGGCCGGGGCGCAGTTGCCTCGACCGATTTCCGCGACAGCCCCAAGGGTCTGTTCTCGGCACCGCCGCAATGCATGATGCACCGTCAGGCGTCGTTTATTCCGACCTTCTTCCCCGAGGGGACAGAGGTCGGCCTTGACGCTGATTTCTTCTATTTCCCGGCCTACGAAAGCAAGGATCTGGGTCAGCCGGTCCTTGGCGCGGGCACGCTCTGGGCGATCACGAATGAGAACGACGCGGCACATGACCTGATCGCCTTCCTGCAAACCACCGAGGCGCATGAGATCTGGATGGCCAATGGCGGCTTCATGACGCCGCTGAAATCGGTCGATCCGTCCAAGTTCAAGGATGAGGCCACCGCCAAGATGAACCAGATCCTGCTGGACGCGACGACCTTTCGCTTTGACGGATCGGACCTGATGCCCGGTGGCGTTGGCGCGGGCAGCTTCTGGACCGGCATGGTCGACTATGCCGGCGGTAAGCCCGCGGCAGAGGTGGCGGCCGAAATCCAGAGCAGCTGGGACTCGCTCAAGTAAGCGGATCGAACCGGACCCACCCGTCCCGGGCCTTGCCCGGGACCTCTGCCGGGCCGATCAGCTCGATGAGGGCAGGGGTCCCGGATCAGGTCCGGGGCGGGGTTTCTGACGGCCTGCCCTGCGCGAAGGCGTGCGGCCAATATCCAGAGTGACAGGGAGCACAGCATGCATCCGGCGCTACAAGGACTTCTGACAATCGTGATCGGCGTGGGGTCGTGTATCGGCTACTTCTGGGCGTCGAACCAGTTCCTGGACCGGGTCCTGTTTCCGGCCGGGGGGCCGAACGCGGGGCGAAACATCAACCGCGCCAACATGATCCGGCCCTGGCTGTTCCTGTTCCCGGCGCTGTTCGCGCTGACGCTCTACCTGGCCTACCCGGTTTTCGAGACGCTGCGCCTGTCGCTGACCGACCGTGACCAGGGCGGGGCCTTCATCGGGCTGGCCAACTACACGCAGATGATGGGCGAATCCAAGTTCTGGGAGGCGATGGGCAACAACATGCTCTGGCTGATCGTCGTGCCGGCGCTATCTACGGCCTTAGGCCTGCTGGCAGCGCAGCTCACCGATCGCATCGGCTGGGGCAACATTGCCAAGTCGTTGATCTTCATGCCGATGGCGATTTCCTTTGTGGGTGCGGCGGTGATCTGGAAGCTGGTCTATGACGCGCGCCCGCCGGATGCGGAGCAGATCGGCGTGCTGAACGCGCTCTATGTCTGGTTCACGGGCAACGATCCGGCGCAATGGCTGACCATCCCCTTCTGGAACAACTTCTTCCTGATGATCGTGCTGGTCTGGATCCAGACCGGCTTTGCTATGGTGATCCTGTCGGCGGCGCTGCGCGGGATCCCCGAGGAAACGGTCGAGGCGGCCATCGTCGACGGGGCCAACCCGTTCCAGATCTTCTTCAAGATCAAGGTGCCGCAGATCATGCCGACCATCATGGTGGTCTGGACGACGATCACGCTGGTCGTGCTCAAGATCTTCGACATCGTCTTTGCCATGACCAACGGCCAATGGGGCACGCAGGTCCTGGCCAACTACATGTTCGACAAGCTGTTCCGCGCCAATGACTGGGGTGTGGGATCGGCCTCGGCCATCGTCATCATGCTGCTGGTCACGCCGATCCTTGTCTGGAACGTGCGGCAGGCCCGCAAGGAAATGCGGTAAGGGAGCGGGGTCATGGACAATATCGCAGGTCACAAGTCCTCGCTCACTTGGGCGGTTCATATCTCGGTCGTGCTGCTGGTTGCGCTCTGGCTGTTCCCGACCGTTGGACTGTTCGTGTCCTCCTTTCGCACGGCGGACCAGATCGCATCCTCCGGCTGGTGGAACGCGCTGTTTCCAACGGAACAGTCGCTGACCCTGCGCACGGATTCTCCCGAGGAACAGGTGCAACAGGACGGGGTCTACGTGCTGGAAGGTAACCTGTTCATGGTCGAGGGGCGTGAGGCTGCGCCGATCTCGTCCTATGGGACCTCCTCGCGCGACATCTCGGCCTTTGCGCCGGGTGAGGAGGCCGAGTTGCGCCGGGGCGGGACAATTACCGTGCAGGAAAACGGCGACTACCGCCTTGTATCCGAAGAGGAAATTGCCGGTGGACGCGGCATCCGGATCTTTGTCACGGCCGAGATTCCACCGGAATTCACCCTACGCAACTACGACACCGTTTTGGGCCAGGACGTGGTCAAGCGGCTGGCCATCTACATCGCGGCGGCGGCAATCCTATGGGGCGTGATGCGCTATACGCTAGCCGCGCAGCCCGCGATCGTGGCGCAGGGGGCGCCGGTCGTCGGCGGGCTGGTACTGCTGATCCTGCTGGCCGCGACGTTCGGACTGTCCAGTGGCGCCGCAGAGGGGGCGCAGACCACCGACGACATGGGGCGGGCCTTTTTCAGTACGCTGACGGTGACGGTTCCGGCGACTATCATCCCCATCGTGGTCGCCGCCTTTGCCGCCTATGCGCTGGCATGGATGGATTTCCCCGGTCGGGCGCTGCTGATCGCCTTTGTCGTGGGCCTGCTGGTCGTGCCGCTGCAACTGGCGCTGATCCCGCTTCTGAAGCTGCACCTGGCCATCGGCATCGGCAAGGGCTACCTCGGCGTCTGGCTGGCGCATACCGGGTTCGGACTGCCGCTGGCGGTCTACCTCTTGCGCAACTACATGGCCGGCCTGCCGCGTGACATCATCGAGAATGCTCGCGTGGACGGAGCGACGGAGTTCCAGATCTTCACCAAGATCATCCTGCCGCTGTCCTTCCCGGCGCTGGCCAGTTTCGCCATCTTCCAGTTCCTCTGGACCTGGAACGACCTGCTGGTGGCCAAGGTCTTCCTGATCGACGCGACGGGCCAGACCACCGTGATGACCAACCAGATCGTCGAACTGCTGGGCACGCGCGGCGGCAACTGGGAAATCCTCGCGACGGCGGCCTTTGTCTCGATCGCGGTGCCGCTGGTCGTCTTCTTTGCCATGCAACGCTACCTCGTGCGCGGCCTTCTGGCCGGCTCTGTCAAGTAAACCCCGCCCCGGACCTGATCCGGGGTCACCTCCTGCGGGCACCGGGACAGGATGTCCCGGGTGAAGCCCGGGACGCGAAGGATCAAGACATGAACGCGCAACTGCAAACCCAGACCGATCCGAAAGCCGACAAGGACTGGTGGCGTGGAGCGGTGATCTACCAGATCTACCCGCGCAGCTACCAGGACAGCAACGGCGACGGGATCGGTGACCTCAACGGCATCACGGCACGTCTGCCCTATGTGGCCAGCCTCGGCGTCGACGCCATCTGGATCTCGCCCTTCTTCACCTCGCCGATGAAGGACTTTGGCTATGACGTCAGCGATTACTGTGACGTGGACCCGATGTTCGGCTCGCTCAGTGATTTCGACGTCATGGTGGATACGGCGCACAAGCTGGGCATCCGGGTGATGATCGACCTCGTGCTGTCGCATACCTCGGACCAGCATCCCTGGTTCGCGCAAAGCCGGGCCAGTCGCGACAACCCGAAGGCGGACTGGTACGTCTGGGCCGATCCCAAGCCCGACGGCAATCCGCCCAACAACTGGCTGTCGATCTTCGGCGGCCCGGCCTGGCAATGGGATGCGCGGCGCGAACAGTATTACCTGCACAACTTCCTGACCGAGCAGCCGGACCTGAACTTTCACAACCCGGACGTGCAGGATGCGCTCTTGAACGTGGTCCGCTTCTGGTTGGACCGTGGTGTCGACGGCTTCCGTCTGGATACGATCAACTTCTACGTCCACGATCAGCAGCTGCGTGACAACCCGCCCTTGCCGGTGGATCAGCGAGACGCCTCGATCGCGCCGCGGGTGAACCCCTACAATCACCAGCTGCACCTCTACGACAAGAACCGTCCCGAGAACCTCGATTTCCTGGCCCGTTTCCGTGCCGTGCTGGACGAATACGACGCGACCACGGCAGTGGGAGAGGTCGGCGATGCCCAGAAGGGGCTGGAGATCATGGGCGAATACACCGCCGGGGACGAGCGGGTGCACATGTGCTATTCCTTCGAGTTCCTCTCGGGCACCCAGCCGGACGCTGCGCGCATTGCCGACGTGATGGAGCGGGTCGACACGGTGGTGCCGGACGGCTGGGCCTGCTGGGCCTTTTCCAACCATGACGTGGTGCGCCACGCCTCGCGGTGGGAACTCACACCCTCCGCGCAAAAGGCCTTTGCCACGCTGATGATGTGCCTGCGCGGATCGGTCTGCATCTACCAGGGCGAAGAGCTGGGCCTGCCCGAGGCCGACGTGCCGTTCGAGGACCTGCAAGACCCCTACGGGATCGAGTTCTGGCCCGAATTCAAGGGCCGCGACGGGTGCCGCACGCCGATGGTCTGGGAACAGTCGAACCAGAACGGCGGCTTTTCCACGGGCACGCCCTGGTTGCCGGTCAGCCACGCGCATCTTGGTCATGCTGTCGCGGTTCAGGAGGACGATCCTGGCGCGCTTCTTCACCACTATCGCAAGGCGATCCATTTCCGGGCGACCCATCCCGCGCTGGTCAAAGGCACGCATGACAAGGTCAAAGCGACAGGCAGCGTCGTGCATTTCACCCGCAGCCACGAAGGCGAAGAGGTCTTTGTCGCGGTCAACATGAGCGGAGAGCCGGCGGTGATCGAGATGCCCGCCGGCACCTGGCAGCAGATCGGGCAGGAACTGGGCAGCGCCACGGCGGCGCCGGACGGCAAGCTGCACCTTGGACCCTGGCAACCCGCGCTGGCGCGGCGGCAGGCATAACGAGAAAGAGGGGGAGGGGACATGGCCAACCTGAAACTGACCGATGTCGAAAAGACCTATGGCGGCACCGTGCAGGTGCTGCGCGACATCAACCTCGAGATCGACGAGGGCGAGCTGATCGTCTTCGTCGGCCCCTCGGGCTGTGGCAAATCCACGCTTCTGCGAATGATCGCGGGACTGGAAAAGATCACCGGCGGCACGCTGGAAATCGACGGACAGGTGGTCAACGACGTGCCACCCGCGCAGCGCGGCATCGCGATGGTGTTCCAGAGTTACGCTCTGTATCCCCATATGACCGTGCGCGAGAACATGTCCTTTGCGCTGAAACTGGCGAAGAAAAGCCCTGACGAGATCGACGCGGCGGTGGATCGGGCGGCCAAGATGCTGCAACTGGATCCCTACCTCGACCGCCTGCCCAAGGCCCTGTCCGGTGGCCAGCGACAGCGGGTGGCGATTGGGCGGTCGCTGGTGCGCGATCCCAAGGTCTACCTGTTCGACGAACCGCTCTCGAACCTGGATGCTGCGCTGCGGGTGGCGACGCGGATCGAGATCGCGCAACTGAAGGAACAGATGCCCGACAGGACCATGATCTACGTCACCCATGACCAGGTCGA
>NZ_JARAMO010000289.1:0-5027 GCF_028807275.1 Mameliella sp. AT18 | reverse complement strand
ACCCGCTGGCGCTGCCCGCCGGACAGCGCGCCGGGCTTGCGGTCCAAGAGCGGCGTCAGCGACAGGATCTCCGCCGCCTCGTCCACCGCCTTGTCGATTTCCGCCTGCGGGCGCTTGGCGATCTTCAGCGAGAACCCCAGGTTCTCGCGCACAGTCATATGCGGGTACAGCGCGTAGTTCTGGAACACCATCGAGATGTTGCGCTCACGCGGGGGCAGGTCGTTGACGACATTGTCCCCGATGAAGATCTCGCCGCCCGAGATCTCCTCGAGCCCGGCGATCATCCGCAGCGTCGTGGACTTGCCACAGCCCGAGGGACCGACCAGCACGACAAATTCATTGTCGGCAATGTCGAGGTTGATGGAATGAACGACTTCAAGCGGGCCATAGTTCTTGACCACGTCGCGGAGGTGGACCTGAGCCATCTGTTATCCTTTCACGCCGCCGAAGGTGAGGCCGGCAATGAGGTGTTTCTGAACGAGGAACGTGAGAATGAGCGCCGGGATGATCATCAGCACCGCAAGGGCACACATCCCGCCCCAGTTGAGCGTGAACTCGGCCTGGAAATCGAGCAGGCCCACCGGCATCGTCTTGGACGTGACCGAGCGTGTCAGCTGCGAGGCAAGCGCGTATTCATTCCACGAGGTGAGGAAGGCAAAGATCCCGGCCGAGGCGATGCCCGCCTTGGCCACCGGGAATTCCACCTGCCAGAAGGCCTGCCAGCGGGTGCAGCCGTCGATCTGGGCCGCCTCTGCCAACGAGGGCGGGATCTGACGGAAGAACCCGTCGATCAGCCAGATCGTGAAGGGCACGTTCATCGCCACATAGGTCAGGATCATGCCGAAATGCGTGTCGATGATGCCGACCCGGGCAAAGATGATGAACAGCGGCAGCGACAGCGCCACGCCCGGCACGGCACGGGTGCACATCAGGCCGACAAAGATCCAGGCCTTGCCCTTGAAGCGGAAGCGGGCAAAGGCATAGCCGCCCGACATCCCGACCAGGAGAGCGATGACCGTCGAGGTCACCGAGATGATCAGCGAGTTGCGGAAGTAGGTCAGCACCGGAACGCCCCCCTCGCCCACGCCGCCGAACATGGCGCGGTAGTGATCGAGGTTCAGCTCGTTCGGGATCCAGACCGGCGGCTTCGCCATGATCTCGACCGTCGGGCGGAAGGAGTTGAGGACCACCCAGAGCCCCGGCACGCAGAGCACCATCATGGCCAGGAACAGCCCGAAGAAATGCAGCCATTTCAGGGCTCGGCGGCGGGTACGGTGTGCGGCATTGCTCGCCATGGTTCAGACCCCCATGCCCAGCTCGGCCCGCGCGGCGGTGAGCTTGCGGAAAAAGAAGACGGTGAAGAAGATCGCGAGGAAGATCGAGATATAGCCCATCGCATTGGCGTACCCCATGCGGGCATCGACGTAGCCGGTGCGCCCGATCAGCGTCCACAGCAGCTCTGTCCGCCGCGCGGGGCCGCCGTTGGTCATGATCTGCACGATGTCATAAGCCCGCGCCACGTCCAGCGACCGGATCGCCATGGCGATATAGATGAAGGGCATCAGGAAGGGCAGCGTCACGTATCGGAAGGACTGCCAGGCGGTGCATCCATCCACCTTGGCCGCTTCAAGCGGATCCTTGGGGATGGCGTAGAGCCCGGCAAGGATCAGGATCGCGAAGACCGATGTGGCGGTCCAGACCTCGGCAAAGATGATCGAGAACATCGCAAGGTTTCCATCCACCAGCCAGGGGATCGCCTGGTCGGTGATGCCCAGCGACTGCAGGGCGTTGTTCACCAGCCCGACGTTGTCATTGAAGATGAACTTGAACTGGAAGCCCACGAGGATCGGCGAGAACATCATCGGGAACATCATCATGGTGCGCAGCGCGCGCTGCCCGCGTGTCACCTTGGACACCATCAGCGCCAGCCCCAGCCCGAACAGCATTTCGAGGTTCAGCGCCACGGTCAGCAACAGGACGGTGCGCCCGAAGGCGGCCCAGAACTTGGCGTCGCCAATGGCCTTTTCATAGTTGAAGGTCCCGATCCAGCGGTACAGGCTGTCCGGCCGCGTCAGCTTGTAGGCCGTGAAGCTGGAATAGAGCGACAGCACCAGCGGAATCAGAACGACGGCCGCAAGGATTATGATGGCTGGCAGCAACAGCACCAGCCACGGAGGCAGTTTCAAGGATTTCATGCGGATGTCCCGGGTCGAAGGATGCGGGGACGGATTTGACCGCCCCCGCCTTTGGCAAGCGTCAGTAGACGCCTTCTTCCTGCATCAGGCTGTCGACGGCATCAGCGGCGTCGGCCAGCGCCTCGTCCACGGTCTTGTCACCGAGGATGGCAGCCTGGAGTTCGGGGTAGATCAGGTTTGTGGCCTCGATCCAGTATTCGGTCGGCGGCACCGCAAAGGCAGTGGCGGCGGTTTCCTTGAACGCGGCCAGCACCTCGGAACGGTAGGGATCATCCTTGGCCTGTTCCGAGATATGGTCCCAGACCGCCGTGCGCGAGGGCAGCGGGCCGGCCGAGCTTTCCAGCTTCTGGCTGTCCTCGTTGGTCAGGAAGGCGACCAGCGAGGCTGCGGCTTCCTTGTTGTCACAGTTCTCGGTCACCGAGAAACCGTGGAAGCCGGACCAACCGGTGCGCACACCTGCCGACCCCTTGGGCGCCGGAGCCACGCCGACATTACCGGCAACCTTGGACGCGCTCGGGTCGTTGAAGAACCCGGCCCAGCCCGGCCAGTCTAGGTTCAGCGCGATGGTGCCCGAGGCAAAGCCGTTGCCCAGGTCGTCCCAGAGATAGTTGGTGGTGCCCGCCGGGACGGCGCCCGCCTCGTAGAGGTCCACGAACCATTGCAGCGCTTCCTTGCCCGCGTCCGAGTTGAACGCCGGCGAAAAGTCATCGTTGAACAGCTTGCCGCCATTGGCGACCACCAGTTCGTAGAAACGGCCAACGATGGCCTCGTCCTTGCCCGCGTATTGCGTGCCGTAGAAATTCGGCGGATCGGCAAAGAAGATCGCCTGATCCTTGAGCTGGTCCCAGGTTTCCGGAACCGCCAGCGGATAGCCGTATTCGGCCTCAAAGGCTGCCGCCTTTTCAGCGTCCTCGTAGATGTCTTTCTGATAATAAAGCGCCGAAACGTCGAACTGCGCGCGCGGCAGCATCACCAGCTTGCCGCCCAGCGTGGCGGCGTCGATGTTCGCCTTGACGAAACCGTCGATGGTTTCCTGCGGGATCAGGTCCGAAAGGTCGGTGTAGAGCGAGGGATACTGCGAGGCAAAGGACGAGTGGTTCGACCCGACGCACCAGCCGGTTGTGCGCGCCGCGATATCCGACTTGAATTCCTTGTCGAGCTCGAAATGGTTCTTCTTCGAGATCACGTTCACCGTGGCGCCCGTCATCTCCTCCCATTCGGCAATGCGCGCATATAGCGCCTCGTACTGCTGGCCGCCGATCAGCTTGGCGTCGATGACCACGCCGTCGAACTCGGCGGCTGACGCGCCGGACGCCATCCCGATGGCAAGCGCGATCAGCGATGCGCCGGTTGCTTTCAATGTCATGTCGTTCCTCCCGATATGATGTGTCGCCCGGGCATCCGGGCCACCCACGCCCCATGTCAGTCCGCCCGTCACTTCCGTGTCTCGCGGATTTCATATTCAGAAGCGTCTTTCATATCTAAACTTGACTTCGCAGCCAAGTCAAGTTGAACTCCCCAAAGAAACCGCCTCCGCCCAAATCCGGGCGAAGGCAGACATGCCGCACCCCGGGCCGAGGAAAGACCAGAACCATGACCATGCTGATCGATACGCATCTTCACCTCGTCGACCGCGACCGCATCAGCTATCCGTGGCTGTCCGACGTCCCGCCGCTGAACCGCGACTGGAGCTACGAGGACTACGAAAAGACGGCTCGGCGCGTCGGGATCGGGGGCACGCTGCACATGGAAGTGGATTGCGCGCCCGGCGACATCGGCAAGGAAAACGCCTGGGTCGCAGAGCTCATGGCCCGGCCCGACAGCCTGATCCGCGGCGCGATTTCCTCGGCACGGCCAGAGGACGAAGGGTTCGACGCCTTTCTCGACGGGCTGGACACGCGCGTGGTCAAGGGCATCCGGCGGGTGTTGCACACCATGCCCGACGAATTGTCCCGCTCTGACCGGTTCCGCGCCAATGTCGGTAAGCTGGGCGGCAAAGGCCTGCCATTCGACATTTGTGTCCTGGCGCGGCAACTCGACCTTGCGGCCGAGCTTGTGGATGCCTGCCCGGACACCGTCTTTGTCCTGGACCACTGTGGCGTGCCGGACATCGCGGGCGGCGCCTTCGACGACTGGGCCGACCGCATCGCGGACCTGTCCAGGCGCGACCATGTCAATGCAAAGATCTCGGGCGTGACCGCCTATGCGGATGCCAACTGGACTCTGGACACGCTCCGCCCCTGGGTCGAGCATGTCATCGACTGTTTCGGATGGGACCGCGTGGTCTGGGGGTCGGACAGCCCGGTCTGCACGCTGAACGCTTCGCTCGACCAATGGGTGGCGGTTACGCACAAGATACTGTCGGAGGCCTCGGCAGAGGAAGCCCGCGCGATCGCCTCAGACAACGCCGTGCGGATCTGGTCGCTATAGGGTCAGGACCCATTGATTTCCGTTGGGTTGCGTGATTCACGGCGAGAGCGATTGCCGAGAGAAAAACCTTCGGGCACCGGTCGTAGCGAGTGGCGATACGCCGCCAATCCTTCAGCCTGCCGAACAAAATCTCGATCCGATTGCGGCGCTTGTCGTATTTGACGGTTGTCTTCCGCTGTTTCCGGCCGGGGATGCAGGCGCGTATCCACTTGCCTTTCAACGCTTCCCGGAACCAGTCGGCATCGTAGCCGCGATCTCCGAGTAGCCGGCCGCCATCCGGCAGACTGCCGCAAAGCGCCCGCGAACCGATCCAATCGCTGACCTGTCCTGCCTTGACGAACAGGTTGAGGGGGCGTCCCAGGCTGTCACAGACGGCGTGCAGCTTCGTATTCATGCCGCCCT
>NZ_JARAMO010000288.1:0-7116 GCF_028807275.1 Mameliella sp. AT18 | reverse complement strand
GACCGGCGGCGTGATCATCCCGATTTCCAGCAGCTTGACCACCAGCACCCCGAACCAGACCAGGCTCAGCCCCTGGCTTTGCAGAACTGGCAGGAACACCGGCAGCGTGACCAGCATGGCGCCCACCGGCTCCATGAATGTGCCAAGTGCAAGGTATATCAGCACCACGATCAGCATGAGTTGCACATAGGTCAGGTCCGCGCCCGCGACCCAGGAATTGATGAAGCCCGACAGTCCCGACAGGCCCAGGAAGCGTGTGAACATCGCCGCCCCCACCGCGATGATGAAAAGCGAGCCGGTCGTGGTGACGGTTTCCAGCAACGACTGGCTGACGACCTCGCGGGTCAGGCGGCCGGTGACGGCGGAAATGACGATGGTGCCCAGCGCGCCCACGGCGCCCGCCTCCGTGGCGGAAAAGAACTCGGCAAAGAGCCCGCCAAAGACCAGCACGATCAGCGCCAGGATCGGCAGGACGTTCAGCACGGCACTGCGCGTCGTGCCCGTTTCTGGCGCGTCGATGCGGGGGGGCACCACGTCCGGGCGAAACAGGCTGATGAGCAGGATCACGGCACAATAGGACACCGCCGTCACCAGCCCGATGCCGATGCCGCCGACAAAGACCTGGGTGATCGAGGTTTCGGCAAAGACGCCGTAGAGGATCATCAGGATCGACGGCGGGATCAGCGCACCGATGGTCCCCCCCGCCGCGATGGACCCGGCGGCGATGGAGGGGCGATAGCCCGCCTTGACCATTTCCGGGATGGCGATGCGCCCCATTGCGGCAGCGCAGGCCAGCGACGACCCCGACACGGCGGCAAAGCCCGAACAGGCAAAGACCGAGGAAATCGCCAGCCCGCCCGGCATCCTGCGCAGCACCAGCTTGGCCGCCTCGAACAGCCCCCCGGTCAGCCCGGCATGAAAGGCGACGAACCCCATCAAGAGGAACATCGGCACCGCCGACAACGTCCAGGAGGCGACGAAATCGTAAGGCGTGGAATAGAGGATGCCGACCGCCGGTTTGATCCCGACAAGGCTGACCACCCCGCCGAAACTGACCGCGATCAGCGCCATCGCCACGGGCACCCGCAACAGCAACAGGACGATCAGTATGCCAACCCCGTAGAATCCCGTCTCGACGCTCATGCGCTACGTCCGATCTGCCGTGCGCGGTCGGCGGCCTTGACCAGGCAGGCGCCCGTTGCCAGCGCAAAGCCCAGCGTCGGGAAGATGTAGCTGGGGTAGGTCAGGAACTCGATGTCGCCCAGTTCGATCATCGTGCCCCTTTTCCAGTTGGACACCATCGACCCCCAGGTCGCCCAGGCCAGCGTGCCGTAGATCCCGCAGGCAATGGCCGCGACCAGCGCGTCCGACAGTTGCCGCAGCCAGGGCGGCAGGAAGCTGTCGATCAGCTCGACCGAGACCATTTCATCGCGCAGCTCGATAAAGGCCAGCGGAAGAAAGGCCAGCGGCACCATGTAGTAACGGGCCACCATCGCGTTGGTCGAACTGAAGGAATTGCGAAAGAGGTTTCTCAACACCACGTCGAGGCAGATGTGCAGCATCATCACGACAACCGCGATGGCGCCCAGAAGGGCAAGCACGCGGGCGATCCGTGACGCGGCCTGTGTCAGCGCGTTCATGTGTCGGGCTTTCCGGTCGGATGGGGCGCCCCGCCCCGCGCCGCGCGCGGGACCGGGCCAGAGGTGTCAGAGACCGTAGGTCGCCAGGTCAACCTTGCTCCAGATCCGCTCCCAGGCCAGTTCGGCCAGGGCATCGGGATCGTTGCCCGTGTCGGCGATCAGCTCGGACCATTCGTCGACCAGCCGGGCGAAATCGGCGGCAATGTCCCCGGCCTTGGCGATCTGTGCCTCGCGGTCCGCCGCGGCAAACCCCTCGGAGGCGGCCAGCAGGTCACCCGATGCCTCGACCACCACGATGTCAGAGCCGGCCACCGCTTCGCGCGCGTCGGCGGGCAGTTGATAGGCCCAGCGGTCGGTCAGGTCGAAATTCGCCCGGTTGGCGGCCTTGACGATCATCAGGCGCTGTTCCTCGGACAGGCGCTGCCATGTCGGCAAGGCAACCGTAAAGTTGGAGGTGGCGTGATAGGTGCCGATGGGGACCGTGTTGAAATGCGTGGCGATGTCGACCAGCCGATAGGACAGCATGTCCACGACAGAGGCCATCGTACCGTCGATCACGCCCTGGCTCATCGCCTCGAAGGTCGCCCCGACACCCATCGGGACGCCGGTGGCGCCAAAATGCTCGGCCCAGCGCGAATAGGGCGCCCCGCCTGACCGCAGGCGCAGCCCCTGCAGATCCTCGACGGAGTCCACCGGCTTGGTGGTGATCAGACCGTAGACGTCGGACGATCCTGCGCCCAGGAAAACGCCGCCGAACTCCTTGTATTCCTGCTGGCAGGGTTCACAGGTGACCGCCCATTCGGTCATGGCCAGCGCCATCGCATGCGGGTTGCGCCCCTGCAGCGCCAGGTCACCCGCCACGCCGGTCAGCGGGAAATCCGCCGCGAAATACAGCGGCAGCGAGTTGCCGATGTCCGCCAGGCCCGAGTTCAGCGCATCCGCCATCTGCGGCAAGGCCACCACCTCGGGGCCCAGCAGCGTGGTCCCGATCGTGCCGCCGGATTCCTTGGCCAGGTACTCGGCGAAATGGGTGTACATGTAGTGGGCCGGATGCGCCGGCGGGGCCGCGGGCGCCAGGCGCAGGTCCTGCGCCGCCACCGTTCCCGCGATCAAGGTCCCCGCCACGGCCAGCGCCGCGAATGAGAAGGTCGTCTTCATCGTTCTATCCTCCCTGGATGAAGTCCGTGTGCGGCCTGCCGGGGTGCGCGCCTCCTCGCGGCGTCCCGGCGCCGTGGTTCAGTCGTCCTCCCTGCGCCCCACCCCGCTGTACCGCCGCAGCAGATGGGCAAGCTGACGGCACTCGGCCTCGCTCAGCCCGTGATTGTGATAATCGTCATGCCCAAAAAAGGCGTCCCGGTGGTCCCGGACAAAGGCCTCGCCACCTTCGGTCAGGTACAGGCGGACCGACCGCCGGTCGTCATCCGGTATTACCCGGCGGATACGGTCCTGGACCTCCAGCCGGCGGATCATCTTGGTCATCTGCGCGGGCTTGATGCCCAGCGTTTCCGCCAGCAATCCCTGCCGGACCCCCGGGTTCCGCAGGATCACCCACATGACCGAGAATTCTCCCGGGCGGAGACCGATCTCGTCGAAGGCCGCGTAGAACCGTTCGTAGGCCCGCACCTGCGAGATCCGCAGCAGGAACCCCAGTGAGTTCTCCAGTTCATGCAGGGAAACGGCCCCATCCGTGTCCGGTGCGGCCTCTACGCCGAGCCGAACCTGGTCGGGCCTGAAGGTGTCCCCTTCGTTCACGCGCGCCTCCTGCAATTGCCCCGATTCTATATTTTTAAATTGTTTCCGAGTAAAGAATTTCGTAGGACATGAACTGAGCCAGGGGGAGGGTTCGGCCATGACAGAGATGCGGCCGGTCAGGCTGTGGCAGCCGCGCGTCCGGCAGGAAACGCGCGATGATGGGACCATCCTTGTCTGGCAGGAAGAGCCGCTTGGCCCCTACCCGCGCTGCCTGTCGGAAAAGATCGCTCATTGGGCAGGGGTCACTCCGGATCACCTGTGGATGGCCGAACGCGACGATGCCGGGGACTGGCGTGGCCACAGCTACGCAGAGCTGGCCGACCTGACCGAGCGGGTGGGCGGCGCGCTTCTGGATCTGGGGCTCTCGGTCGACCGCCCGCTCCTGATCCTCTCGGGCAACAGCCTCGATCACGCGGTGATCGCCCTGTCGGCCCAGCACGTCGGCATCCCCTCCGCAGCGATCGCGCCCGCCTATGCGCTGACCGGGCCGGACTATCCGAAACTGGCCGACATCGCGCGCCAGATCACCCCGGGCGCTGTCTTTGCCGACAGGCTGGACGCCTTCGCACCCGCCATCCGCAAGGTTCTTGATCCCGATCTGCCGATCATCACGGGCGCAGGCGAGCTGCCCGGCCACCGCATCCTGCGCTGGGATGACTTCAAACGGACCGAGCCGACGGAGGCCGCCCGTGCCGCCGCCCGCGCCGTCACCCCCGACACGGTGGCCAAGTTCCTCTTTACCTCCGGCACAACCGGTTCTCCCAAGGCGGTGATCACCACTCAGCGGATGCTCTGTTCCAACATGGCGATGGTGCAGGACTGCTATGCCTTCATGAAAGAGGAACCGCCCGTTCTGGTGGACTGGGCGCCCTGGAACCACGTCGCCTCGGGCAGCAAGGTCTTCAACATGGCGCTCTACAACGGCGGCACTTTCTACATCGACAAGGGCAACCCCGGCCCGCAAGGGATCGAAGAGACGATCCGCAACCTGCGAGAGATCGCGCCGACCTGGTATTTCAATGTCCCCGTCGGCTATGACGCCCTGATCCGCGCGATGCAGGCGGACACAGACCTGGCCCGCACCTTCTTCAGCCGGGTCAAGCTTCTGCTCTATGCAGGCGCAGGCATGGCCACCCACACGTGGGAGGCACTCAAGACGCTGTCGGAACAGACGGTGGGCGCGCGCACCCTGCTGTCGACCGGGCTGGGGGCAACCGAGACCGCCCCCTTTGCCCTGACCTGTGTCGAGGAACAGGACCTCCCCGGCAATGTCGGCGTGCCCGCCAAGGGTGTCACGATCAAGCTGGTGCCAACGGGCGGCAAGCTGGAACTGCGCATCAAGGGGCCGCTGGTCACGCCCGGCTACTGGCGCGCGCCGGAACTGACCGCGCAGGCCTTTGACGAGGAAGGCTTCTACAAGCTGGGGGACGCGGTGCGTTTTGCCGTGCCCGGCGATGCTGCGCAGGGGTTCTTCTTCGACGGGCGCATCGCCGAGAACTTCAAGCTGAACACGGGCACATGGGTCGCGGTGGGGGCGCTCCGTGCGAAACTGGTCGATGCTCTGGGGGGCCTGGCGCGTGACGCGGTCATCACCGGCGAAGGTCAGGGCGAACTGGGCGCCCTTCTGGTTCCGTCCCGCGCCGGCGCAGAGGCATTGGTGCCCGACGGCGCCGCACTGGACGACGCGGCGCTCTGGTCCCGGCCAGAGGTGCGCACCGCGCTGCAGGAGCGACTGGCGCGGCTGGCACAGGAGGCCACCGGCTCTTCGATGCGGATCGCCCGCGCGATCGTGATGATCGACCCGCTGGATCTGAACGCGGGCGAGGTGACCGACAAGGGATCGGTCAACCAGCGAGCGGTGCTGAACAATCGCGGCGACCTGGTCCGGCGGCTTTACGCGGGCGACCCCGAGGTGATCCTGGCCCGCTCTCCGCGCTGAACGCCTCAAAGGCGCGCCCCGGCCGAAACCGGGACGCGCCCCCCTTCACGCGCTGACGTCGGCTGTCAGTTGCTCGTTGAAGGGGAACAGCGCGGGCGTGCCGCCGCAATGCACGAACAGCACGTCCGATCCCTTTTCGATGGCGCCGCGTTGCGCCAGGTCGATGATCCCGGCCATCGCCTTGCCGGTATAAACCGGGTCCAGCAGGACGCCCTCGGCATGGCCGGTCCGCAGGATGGCGGCGTTGCCCTGCTCAGAGGGGATGGAATAGCCCGGCCCGACATAGTCATTCTCGATCCGCAGATCCTCGGGCGTGAAACGCTGTTCCAGTTCCAGCAGCTCTGCCGCGTCATTGGCCATGACCGCGATCCTCTCGGCGAACGGCACGGCGGTGCCGGTGACGGCGATGCCCAGTACCCTGGTCCCTGGCCACCAGATCGAACAGCCGACGACCATGCCCGCCAGCGTGCCGCCCGACCCGACCGGCGCGCAGATGTAATCCGGCGCCTTGCGGCCCGTGGCGGCGTATTGTTCCGACAGTTCGCGGATCGCGTTCACATAGCCCATCGCACCCAGCGCGCTGGCGCCCCCCAGCGGGATGATATAAGGCGTCTCTCCCCGTGCCTCTGCGGCATCCGCATGGGCCTGCATGCGCGGATTGATCTGCTCGAAATAGGCGTCCGGGTCCAGGAAATCGACCTCGGCCCCCAGGATGTGATCCAGCAAGAGGTTGCCCTGCCAGGCGTCGGGACGGTTGCCGCGCAGCACCAGGATCGGCTTCATGCCGAATTTTCTGGCAGCAGCGGCGGTCATCCGCGCATGGTTGGACTGGTGCCCGCCGGTGGTGATGACCACCTGGACGCCGCGCGCCACCGCGTCCGCCATCAGGAACTCCAGCTTGCGCACCTTGTTGCCACCGCCGCCGAAGCCCGTGAAATCATCGCGTTTCACCGAAAGCGAGACGCCCAGCTCACCGCTCAGACGGGGCAGGTCCTCGACCGGGGTGGGCAGGAATCCCAGCGACAGCCGGGGCAATTCATCGAGTTTCATGCTCGGTCCTTTCTCTTGATTGGCCCGCCGGGGCGAGTTTCCCCTTGCATGATCGGACCTCTCTTGTCAGGATATATGATATATCATAAACGGCAACCCCTCGTTTTCCCGGTCCGCGTCATGCGGCGATCCCTTCCGGAGCGGCGGGCAAGCCGCTACGCTTGAACCGATCGAAACGGACCGCGCCATGACCGAACCTGTCTTCTCCGTCTCCGGACTCGAGGTCGCCTTTCGCGGCCGCACCGGCTGGACCCCGGTGGTCCACGACATGTCGATGCAGATCGCGCGGGGCGAAACGCTGGCCCTCGTGGGGGAAAGCGGTTCGGGGAAAAGCGTCACCTCGCTGGCCTCGATGCGCCTGCTCGACCCCGAGACGAGCCGCATCAGGGGCAAGGTTCTGCTGGAAGGCCGCGACCTGCTGACCCTGTCGGAACCCCAGATGCGCGGCGTGCGCGGCAACGACATGGCGATGATCTTCCAGGAGCCGATGACCTCGCTGAATCCCTCGATGAAGATCGGCGAACAGATCGCCGAGGTGCTGGAGGCGCACCAGGGCATGGACCGCAAGGCGGCCCTGGCCGAGACGCAGCGCCTGCTGGAGCGGGTGCGCATCCCGGCGGCACGGCAGCGGATGGGTGAATACCCGCACCAGTCCTCGGGCGGGATGCGCCAGCGGTTCATGATCGCGATGGCGCTGGCCTGCCGCCCGCGCCTGCTGATCGCGGACGAACCGAC
>NZ_JARAMO010000287.1:0-18445 GCF_028807275.1 Mameliella sp. AT18 | reverse complement strand
GATGAGCCGACCACGGCGCTGGACGTCACGATGGAAGCGCAGATGATCGGGCTGATGCGGGGCCTGCGCGACGATTTCGATACCACCATCGTCGTCGTCTCGCACAACCTTGGGCTCATTGCCGAGATGTGTGACGACGTGGTGGTGATGTACGCGGGCGAAGTGGTCGAGACCGGCGAGGTCCACGACATCTTTCACAACGCGCGTCACCCCTACACGCGGGCGCTGCTGGAATGCGACCCGGCGCGGATCGCCGAGGTTTCCCGCAAGCTGCCGGTAATCCCGGGTGACATTCCCGACCTGACCCGCCCGTTGTCGGGCTGCATCTTTGCCGACCGTTGCCAGAAGGCGATGCCGGATTGCGCCAGGGTCGCCCCGCCGCAGGTGGCGCGTGGCGGTGGCATGGCGCGCTGTCACTTGCTGGAGGGGCCTCTTGCCGATGCCTCCTGGCCGCCGCCCGCCGATGTTGTCACGGTCGGCCGCGATCTTGGCGGGCTTGCCCCGGCCAAGGTGCGCAACGACGCGCCACCGCTGTTGGACGTTCATGACCTAAATGTCCGCTTTCGCACGATGGGGCCGCTCAAGGCGCGGATGAACGGCGTTTCCGACCCCTTCGTCGACGCGGTGCTGGACGTCAGCCTGGACCTTCAGCCCGGCGAGACGCTGGCCCTTGTGGGTGAAAGCGGTTCCGGCAAGACGACACTGGGGCGCACGATCCTCAATCTGCAGGGCGCCTCCGGCGGGTCCGTGCGGTTCGACGGGCAAGAGATCGCCGGCATGGCCGAAGCGCGGTTCAAGCCGCTGCGCCGGGACATGGCGATGATGTTCCAGGACCCTGTCGGCTCATTGTCGCCGCGGAAATCCGTGCGGGCGCTGATCACCGAACCGCTGGTGATCCACGGCGCCCAAGGGCGCGACCTGGATGCCGAGGCCGAACGGCTGGCCGATATGGTGCGCCTGCCGCGCAGTTTCCTGTCGCGATACCCGCACGAACTGTCGGGCGGACAGGCCCGGCGGGTGGGCGTGGCCCGCGCGCTGGCGCTGAACCCGCGCCTGATCGTGGCCGACGAACCGACGGCAGGGCTGGACGTCTCGGTGCAGGGCGAAATCCTGAACCTGATGGCCGACCTGCAGGCGGAACACGGGCTGAGTTACCTCATCATCACGCACAACCTGCCGGTGGTGCGCCACATCGCCGACCGCATTGCCATCATGTACCTTGGCCGCATCGTCGAGGACGGCCCGGCGGCCGAGGTTTTCGCCCGGCCCGCACATCCCTATACCCGCGCCCTGGTCGAGGGTGTCCCGCAACCCGACCCGGACCGCAGGCGCCCGCCTTCGGCCACGATCGAAGGCGAGGTGCCCAGCCTGTTGCGCCGCCCCAAGGGCTGTGATTTCGCCTCCCGCTGCCCGCTGGCACAGGAGGCCTGCCGCCGGGCGAAACCTGAACACATTCATATCGCGCCGGACCACAGGCATGCCTGCCTGTTTCCCCTGCGCACAACTTCTGACCTGACGGAGACCGCATGAGTTACGGGATCTACATCGGCCGCAACCTGACGGCCGACGGACATGCATGGCTGGCCGGATACGGTGACGAGCCCTCCAGCCACTGGCTGGAAATCGTGGACCGCGCAGACCATGCGCCGGGCAGCACCATCACCGTGGGGGTCGGCCCGGACAGCGACATGCCGGGCCACCGGACACAGATCCCGCAGGCCCCGCAGACCGCCCGCCACCTGCGCGTCAGCTACAGCTATTACCTGGGCGTGCCCGCGCCGATCACCAACGGCGGGCTGAACGAACACGGTGTGGCGGTGCGCGACATCTGGTCGACCTCCTGCGATGCGTTGATCGAGATGACGCCGCAGGACCAGACCGGCCCCAACTATTCCGACCTCGCCCGCATCGTGATCGAGCGCGCCCGCACCGCCCGTGAAGGGGTCGAGATCATGGCGGCGCTGATCGCCGAGCACGGCTACTCCTGCTACGGCGGAAATTCGCATATCATCGCAGACCCGGAGGAGGCCTGGGTGGTGATCCAGTTCTCGGGCGGCAAGGGGCTCTGGGTGGCGGAGCGGCTGGGGGCAGACGACATCCGTGCCTCTCGCCCCGGCTATGTCGGCGTGGTGCCATTGCAGCCGGACGAGACATTTCTCTACCCGGATCACTTCATCCGGACTGCTGTCGACCTGGGCTGGTACGATCAGGCCTCCGGCGCCCCCTTTGACGTCAACGCCATCTACGGCGACGGCAAGGGCCCCTGGGCGGGCATGGCCTGGGTCGAGGCAGAGATGCGCAAGCGGGCAGAGGCCGGGCCGATCACCTTCGCGGATGTCTGCTGGGCGATCCAGACAGAAGTCCTGACCGGCGATACGGCGGGCTATGGGCAGGTGGTGCCGCTGGTCCACCCTGCGCATCCGGACTTGCGGATGATGTGGCATGCGCCGGTCGGCCCGGTGACGGCACCGCTGGTGCCGGTCTTCCTTGGCCAGACAGAGGTGCCAGACGAATACGCCCAGCATCGCTACCTGACCACGGGCGAGGCGCACCGCTTTCTCGACCGCCGCAAGGAGGACAAGGACCCCGATACCGTCAGCCATGTGCCGCAGGGGATCGAGGTTGCCGACAGCGCGGTCTACCAGTTCAAGCGCCTGATGCACCTTGCCTTCCAGGACGAAGCATTGCTGCGTGAGGTCTGGGATCACTGGCGCCTGATGGAGGCGCGACTGGCGGAACAGCTGCCGGAGGTGCTGCGCAGTGCCGAGATCCTGCTGGACGCGGGCGAAGCCGGCCTTGCCCGCCGGGTGCTGACGCGGGAAAGCGCCGCCTGGCTGGCTGCCGGGCTGGAGGATTGCCGCGCGCTTGTCGCTGCTGGCCACGCAAGGCTGCGGATGCGCGACGCCCTGAACCGCAACGGCAAGCCGCTGGCCCCTGCGCAGCTCTGGTAACAATGGGCGTGGGTCAGTCCGCGCGCAGGGACGCGAAGCGTTTCATCCGGTCGATCTGTGGCGCCATCGTGCACCACCTGTCCCCGACCGCGACCCAATGGGCCTCGCGGTCGGTTGAATTGACGACATAACGTCCGGGGCTGCTTTCGATGATCTGCGGGGCAAGCAGGTTGAGGAACAGGGCCAGAGCTTCGGCGGTCAGGCACATGGGAGGACTCCTTCGCGTTTGTGCGGTTGGTCTCCTCCCCCTTGGTGGCCCCACACTGCCACAGGCCCGGCGCAGCACGCATCACATCCAAGCTGCATCGCAGCATGGCTGACGCAATTGCCCGCCAAACGGGCAAGGCGCCTGCAACAATGCCCTGCCTGGAAACGACGGATCACGACACCGGGCGAGTTTCGCAGATCAAATGCTCTCACGATGCCACAAGACTGAATGGGCGCGGAAAATCCGGCGGTCAACATGAGGATGACCGTTCCCAAGGCATCTCCCCCCGGCAAGGGCCCGCCCGGGCGGCGTGTCATCTCGCCGATCTCTGTCGCCGGCGTGCAGCCCCCTTTGCAAACATCGTGGGCGTGTAGCTTTCCATCGAAGCCATGCCGGCAATCGCCGTCCCCACGGCCAGCGCGGGCGCCAGAAACGGCGGGGTGATGCGAAAGAACACCCGCAGATGCGACGCGCCAAGATCCAGCGCCGCCTCTTTCAGATCCCGGGTTTCGGATGTCATCGCAAGTCGTTCGGGCTGTATCAAGGCCGCGAAGTTACGGATGGTCAGGCCGGGGGGTGTGCTTCCTAGATAGCTGGATGGCTGCTGTCCTGCACTGGCGCAGACGCCAGCGACCGGCCCAGCAAGATCAGTTGCAGCGCCACGATGAGCCGTCCCACCCAGACGGTCACGACAGGGGCCCAGAGGGGCGTCAGGGCCGGGCCGACGCCGCGCAGCAGTCTGTTCATTCCGCCGCAATCCCGTGTCCGGCGTCAAAGAGTTCTCCCGCCGGCAGGATCAGCGCCGCCGTGGGATCGAAACCGAGGCTGGCACTGCCCCCCATCGGCAAGGCGGTTTCGCCGGGAGTGCTCTGACAGACCGAGAGACATTGACCGCCGGCCTGAAAATGCAGGGTCACGAAAGGGCCTTCGAGGTCCCGGCGAACAAGATCGGCGCTGACCGCGTTGTCATTGCGGTTCAGCTCCATCGCCTCGGGGCGGACAAAGAGGATCCCCCGCGCGCCCGCATCCAGTTGCGAGGGGTTGCGGGCGCGGAACCGGCCCAGCCCGGTCTCGATCGTGGCAAGCCCTGCGGCAGCATCGGTCACGCGGCCCGGCAGCCGGTTTGCCTCGCCCACGAAACTGGCAGCGAAGGCTGTCTTGGGGTTGGAATAGATGGCGTCCGACGATCCCACCTGCTCTATCCGTCCCCGGTTCATCACCGAGATACGATCGGACATAACCAATGCATCGCCCGGGTCACGGGTGGCATAGATGAAGGTGATGTCGGTCCGTTTCTGGGTCTCGCGCAACTCGGCCCGCATGTCGCGGCGCAGCGTGCGATCCAGTCCCGAAAGAGGTTCGTCCAGCAACATCACTGCGGGCTCGACGGCCAGGGCGCGGGCGATGGCGACGCGCAGAGGTTGGCTTCCGGACAATTCGGCAGGTTTCTTGTCCGCCTTGTCATCCAACCCCATCAGGTGCAGCAGATCCTCGGCCCGGGCATGACGCTTGCGGCGCGGCATCCCTCGCGCTTCCAGCCCGAAGGCCACGTTGTCGCGCAGGCTCATTCCTGGAAACAGCGCGAGGGTCTGAAAGATCAGGGCCGTGGGCCGGTCACCGGGGCTTTGCCGTCCCATGTCCTCTCCCCCGATCAGGACACGACCGGCGCCGGGGGCCACGAGCCCGGCGATGGTGCGCAGAATCGTCGTCTTGCCACAGCCCGAGGGGCCGAGAATCGAAAAGAACTCGCCGGCTTCGATGGACATATCGGTAGGCTGCACCGCCGTGATCCCGTTCGGAAAGGTGATTGAGACGCTTTCAAGGTGCACATCCCTGCCGTGCATTCATGGCCTCCTGCTCGCCCTGCAACCCCGGCATAGCGGGGCAATGTGACAACCGCGTGCAAGTTGCATCGCCCACGTTTGCAGGCCAAGATTTCGGCAAGGGACGCGGACTTGGCCCCGGCAGTGGGGCACAAGCCGCGGCAAGCCCCGCCATTGGAGGACGCTGGATGGCCACGTCACGCAGATCGGATTGTCAACAGCACCCCTCGCTGGAGGAAAGCGCCGCCTGGGCCGGGCATTGGCACGCAACGCAGCAGGACAAGGCCGGCCAGCCCTACGTCGGACACCTCGTCCGGGTGTCGCGCCATCTGCTGCGGCTGTTCCCGGATGCCAGCACCGTCGAGCGCCATGCCGCCTGGCTGCATGATGTGCTTGAGGACACGAAGGTCACAGCGGCAGATCTTGCCGCGCGAGGCTATGCGCCCGAGGTGATCGCCACGGTCCAGGCGGTGACGAAATCGCCAGACCCGGAGATGACCTATGCACAGCGGATCGAGCGATTGGCGCGCGAGGGCACTATCTCGGCCATCCGGGTCAAACTGGCCGATCTGAGCGATAATTCCGATCCCGACCGGCTGGCACAATTGCCGGGAAACAAGGCCGCCAGCCTGGGTGCGCGCTATCTTGCCGCGAAACAGCGCCTGTTCGAGGAACTGGACCGGCGTACAGGCGATCAGGATGCCAACGGATCGAGCCAGCCGGAATAGGCGATCAGCCGCGTACCCAGAACCGGCAGCCTGATGTCGATCTCGAACCGATAGAGCCCGCTTTCGGCCCATTCCCGCGCCTGCATCCCCGGCCAGAAGAAGCGCGGCAATCGCAGGCCCAGAAAGCGCACCCAAGCGGTTTCCAGGCGCAGCCCCGCGCCATCGGGCACCAGCCTGGCCGCCAATGTCACCGGGCCAAGCTGTTCGGCCAATGTGCCATCCGGCATGGCGCGCTGTTGTGACATCATGCACTGAGGCCCGATCCTGCGTGTCCAACAAGCCCCTTTTTCGGTGGGCGCTGTTTCCAGCACCAAAGGGGCATTGGGGGTCGCCGCGGGCAGCCCCATCAGCCGCGCAAGCATACGCAATACCAGAAACGGCGCCGGCTCGACGGTGATCCGCCCTTCGAAACGGCCGAATGCACGGTGCAAAGCCTGGCAGGGCGTTGGCAGACGGTCCAGGTCCGCCCCCAGCACTCGCGCATAGGGCGTCACCCGATCAGCTTTCGGCGCAGGGCCTCGTCCGGCAAGGCACAGACCTGTCCGCGGCCGAAAATGCGATACCGATTGCGGGCAACACGGGCATAGAGCCAATCGCGCAGCGGCGCGGGCAGCAGGCACAGGGCCTTGAGCGGCGCATAGCCCGCATGAAGCTGCGGAAACAACTGTATCGCCCCGTCCAAACCGGCCCGGGCCCGACCGTCCTGCACCATGAGCCAGCTGTCGGGGTTGTCCGGATCAAGGCCGAAATGGCGCATCAGCCCCTGCCCCAGCGTGGTCTGGGTCGTACAGATGCGGACCCGGTCCGCCTTGTCGAGCCGCGCTATGCGCCGCGCGGTCGCCGAGCAGAGCCCGCAGTCCCCGTCCATCACCACAAGGATACGGGTCTCGTCAAAGACCGGAACACGCGGATCGGCGCGCCAGGAATAGGGGGGCAAACTGGCAAGACGCATCTGGGGCCTCCTTTGGACCGTTACAAGGTGCCTCGCGGCGCGGCAAAACAAAAGACCCCGGCGCCCTGTACGGCGGGCAAGGGCCTGACGCGCTTTGACTGGCCGGGACTACATCGCCGGGCCATGTGCAAAACGGGTCGACATCGAACAGCGGGCGGATGGCTCGAATTGTCGGTTTTAAGGCGACGCAGGGCATCTTCCGCGATCAAGTTGCGTGTGCCAATTTTCTTTTCGTTATTTCAATCAGTTGCCTTCCTCGTCCATGAAATTGCACGGTCCCGCGTCGCGTCGGCCCGATGGTCGCGCGGCCGCCACGGGAGATTGGAACCCTTTGTTAAGGCAGCATCCTTATTCCTGCCGAGTGTCAGATGTGCCGTTTCAAGGCCCACACCCGTGCCACGAAGGATGCATACCCACGATGTCAGACATCAGTTTCCACGCCCTCGGTCCGGCCCGGGCCCGCTCCGGTGAAGACCCTCTTGTCGCCTTTCTGCTGAACGCCCGGCGCATGCCGGTCACGATATCGGCGCGCGAGGTCAACCGGCTCGACTCTCACCGGCTGCAACTGCTGCTGGTCGCGCGGAAACAATGGGAAACGGACGGCATCCCGTTCGACATCACCGACATGGCGCCAAGCTTTCGCGAGGGACTCGAAAGGCTCGGTCTCTCTCCCGACCATTTCGACAAGGAACCGCTGCAATGACGACCAAAGTCCTGGCAATCGACGACTCGCGAACGATCCGCAATCTTCTGCGCGTCTCTCTCGAAGGCGCGGGGTTCGAGTTTCACTCTGCCTGTGACGGCCAGGAGGGTGTCGACATCTTCCCCGACGTGGATCCGGACGTGGTCATCACGGATATCAACATGCCCAAGATGGACGGGTTCGGCGTGATCGACAGCCTGCGCGGCGGTCCCAACCGGACCAACGTGCCGATCCTGGTCCTGACCACCGAAAGCTCGGACGAGCTGAAGTCCCGCGCCCGCAACGCCGGGGCGACCGGCTGGATCGTGAAACCCTTCGACGACGCCTCTCTGGTGTCCGTCCTGCGGCGCTTGACGGGGCATGTGAGCTGAGATGTCTGGAAATTCGATCAGAGATACATTCTTCGAGGAATGCGAAGAACTGCTGGAGGCCCTTGTCGAAGGGCTGTCCCAGATGGAGCAGGCCCCCGACGACATGGAGGTGGTGAACGCCGTCTTCCGTTCCGTGCATTCGATCAAGGGGGGCGCAGGGGCCTTTGCCCTCGACCGGCTGGTGTCTTTCGCCCACTCCTTTGAAACGGTGATGGACAAGGTCCGCGACCGCGATCTGGCGGTCGACGAAAAGCTGATGAACCTGTTTCACCGCGCGGGCGACCATCTTTCCGACCTCGTCGAATCCGCACGTGACGAAACCCATCTGGACGACGAGGCCGAGTCCGGCCTGATCGGAGAGCTCGACAGTTACCTCGGCGACGAGGCTGCGGCCGAAGAGTTCAGCTTTGACGCCGTCACGCTGGATTTCGACGGCCCCGCGATCGAATTGCCCTCCGAGGACGACAGCAGTGCCATGCGGGTCTTCGATATCCGTTTCGAACCAAGCCGCGCGCTCTACGAGAACGGCCATGAACCCCTGCTGATCCTCGACGCCCTTGCCGACCTGGGCGAACTGACGGTCGAGGCCGACATCAGCCGCATCCCCGAGTTCGATGCCTTCGATCCCGCGGACGCTTTCCTGTCCTGGCACATGCGGCTGGCCAGCAGCGAACCGGAAACCACGCTGCACGAGGTTTTCGAATTTGTCGAAGGTCTGTGCGATCTGGATATTTCCGTCACGACCGGGCCCGAGGAGGGGCCTTTGACCGCCCCTTTGGATCCGGAGCCGTCGACCGGCACCGAAGAGCCCATAGCTGAAATCGAGGCAGCGGAACCGCAAGACGAGGACCCTCCCTATGAAGGTCCGCCCCGTGAGCGACGCAAGGAACCGCGCGGACCCAAACCCACCCTCAGGGTCGACCTGGACCGGGTCGACCGACTGATCAACACCGTGGGGGAACTGATCATCAACCAGGCGATGATCTCTCAGAGGATCGAGGAACTGGACCTGCCGACAGTCGCGCATCTGACCAACGAACTGGAGGCCTACAAACTGTTGGCCCGCGACATCCAGGAAGGCGTCATGGCCATCCGCGCGCAACCGGTCAAACCACTGTTCCAACGCATGTCGCGGATCGTGCGCGAGGCCTCGGACGCCACCGGCAAGAAAGCCAAGATGGTGACCGTGGGCGACTCGACCGAGGTCGACAAGACCGTGATCGAACGCCTGGCCGATCCGCTGACCCACATGGTCCGCAACGCGGTCGACCACGGGCTGGAAAAACCCGATGGCAGGGACTCCGCCGGAAAGGACCCGGTGGGCACAATTCGACTTTCGGCCTCGCACCGATCAGGCAGCGTCTTCATCGAGATATCTGACGATGGTGCCGGGCTGAACCGCGAGCGGATCCTGGCCAAGGCCATCGAGAAAGGCCTTGTGCCCCCGGACGTGGAGCTTTCGGACCCGGAAATCGACAACCTTCTGTTCCTGCCCGGGTTTTCCACCGCTGGCGAGGTCTCGGCCCTTTCAGGGCGCGGCGTCGGCATGGACGTGGTCAAGAACGCGGTACATGCGCTTGGCGGGCGGGTTTCGATCACTTCGACCCCGGGCAAAGGCACGACCTTTGCCATCGTCCTGCCGTTGACGCTGGCCGTGATGGACGGTTTCGTGATCTCGGTGGCCGATCAGACGATGGTCATCCCGATTTCCTCGATCCTCGAGACTATAAGGCCAAACCCACGCGACATCCACGTCGTCGGCACTGACAGCCAGGTGGTCAGCGTGCGCGGCTCGTATGTTCCGATCGTGGACGTGGCCGACAACCTCGGCCTCTCACGACATGACGACACCGCCGGCGCCGGTATTCTCCTTCTGGTCAGCACCGAACTGCAGGGATTGACCGCCCTGAGGGTGACCGCGATCCACGACCAGCGCCAGGTGGTGATCAAGAGCCTGGAAAGCAACTATGCCGCCATCCGGGGCGTCTCGGCGGCAACCATCCTGGGCGATGGCAAGATCGCCCTGATCCTCGATCCCGAAGAGCTGATCAATCTCGCACATGCCTCGGGCAACGATCCCTTTGCACAGCACAGCAGAATGGAGCTTCGTCATGGCTGAGACCGCGGAAGCGCATGCGGATACGCAGTTCGAATTCATCACCTTCTCGGCAGGCGGTCAAAGCTACTGCCTAGAGATAACGCAGATCCGTGAAATCCGCCGATGGACCCCGGTGACCGCCCTGCCCCACACACCGGCCGATGTGCTGGGCGTGATGAACCTGCGCGGCGCCGTGATCCCGATCTTCGACCTCTCCGCGCGTTTCGGTCTGGGCGCCACACCGGCGAACGAACGCAACGTCGTGATCGTGGCCGCCGTCGACGGCGCGACCATCGGCCTGCTGGTCGAGTCGGTGTCCGAGATCCTGTCGGTCGACAAGAGCGAGATCCAGGAAACCCCGGATATCAAGTCCGAAGCGACGCGCAACAGCATCCAGGGCATGATCTCGGTCGACGATACGATGGTGCGCGTTGTCAACCTTGGCGCGGTTGTCGAAAGCGGCAAGGGATTGCCTGCATGACAAGCTCTCCGCCGGGCGCCTTCACGCGCGACATCCCCTTCAGCGATGCGGATTTCCGCGCCATCGCGCAGCTTGCCCAGCAACGGTTCGGCCTCAGCCTTGCCGAGAGCAAGAAGCCGCTGGTCTACTCGCGGCTGTCGCGGCGCCTCAAGTCCCGGCAAGTCGGGAGCTTCACCGACTACCTGGCGCTGCTCGAACGCAGCGAGGAAGAGGCCGAACGCCTAGAACTGATCTCGGCCCTGACCACTAATGTCACCAGTTTCTTCCGCGAGAAACACCACTTCGATACGCTGACACAGCGGCTGGCAGAGGGTTTGGCAGAGCGCGCAAGCTCCGGTCAAAGGGTGCGGATCTGGTCTGCCGGCTGCTCCTCTGGCCAAGAGCCCTATTCCATCGCCATGACCGTGCTCGAGGCCGTGCCGGAGGCCGCGCGCAAGGATCTGCGTATCCTTGCGACCGATATCGACCCAAAGATCGTGCACAAGGCCCGGGACGGGGTCTACTCGGTCGAGGATGTCGCCGGAATACCCGCGCCGATGCGCGGCAAATGGACAAAGGCAACCGATGCGAGCGGCAAGACATACGGCGTGACGCAGGCTTTGAAAGACCTGATCACCTTCAACGAGTTGAACCTCATGGTGGAGTGGCCCTTCCGTGGCCCATTCGACGCGATCTTCTGCCGCAATGTCGCGATCTATTTCGACCAGGAGACGCAAAGGCGCCTCTGGCAACGCTTCAGCGCCATGCTGAACCCCGATGGGCTCTTGTTCATCGGACATTCCGAACGGGTGACAGGCCAGGCCCTGAAGACCCTCACCGGGTTCGGGATCACGAGTTACCGCAAAGCACGCACCAACGTGCCTCCCGCGCTGCAATAGGAGAGCAAGATGGGAATGAAGGATTCTCTCAGGGTCATGGTCGTCGACGACATGGCGACAAGCCGCGGCCTGATCACCCAGGCCCTCGATGACATCGGGGTAAAAAACTACATCACCGAAAACGACGGGCGCGCTGCCCTCGAACGCATGGCGGCCAGCCCGGTGCACCTGGTGCTGTCTGACTACAACATGCCCGGGTTGGATGGCCTTGGGCTGCTCAAGGCGGTGCGCGGCCATCAGGCGCTGAAGAAGATGGGCTTCATCCTCGTCACCGGCCGCCCGACGCCCGAGATCGTGGCAGAAGCCAAGCGGCTGGGTCTCAACAACATGATCAAGAAACCCTTTACCTCGGCCTCGATGAAACAGTGCATCGAAAGCGTGGTCGGTCGCCTATGAGCAGGGGAAAGGACACCGTGCTGCCCCTGAGACTCGCCACCCGGCGAGCCTCGGACGAATTGGAGGGCCTGCACGCACGCCTGGAACGGCTCGAACACGGGCTGGACGCGGTGATAAGCCATTCCACACACGCGTTCGATACGAAGTCGATCGGCATGCTCCAGGAACTGGACATGTTGCGACAGTCGATCGGCGCGCTTGCGGACTACCTCGACCAGATTTCGACCGCGACCGACGCCAATGGCATGGTCAATGTCAGCGAAGCCCTGACCGCAATCCCCTTGCGCGACATGGCCTGCCGGCTGGGCGGTCAGGTAAATTCCGCCGCAAACGGCGGCCACGCGGAACTGTTCTGATGAAACGGGCCGCGTGTCGCTGGCGACATGGGCCCCGTATGGACTGGGTCTGAACCATGTCGGTCAAGAGTGTCGTCATCGCCACGCCGGACGCCGCACAGCGCAAGCGGCTGGGCCTTGTCGTGGATCGTATGAGCGAGTTCGAGGTCATCGCCCAAACCGGCGACCTCATGAACACCTATAATGTGGTCGAGGAACGGTTGCCGAAGGCCGTTCTCATCGCGGATGTCCTGGCCGGCCTTGCCGAGTTCGAAGTGATGCGCGCGCTGTTCTCGACGCTGGATATCCGTTGGCTGGTGGTAACGGTGCCCAACCGGAGACTGCGCCGACCCGCCGTGGGCGGCAGTCCTCGATCCGATCTGTTTTCGATCCCGACAGATGCGCCTGACGAGGTTTATGAGCGACAACTCCGTGCCCTGACGCGCACCGGGTTGAACCCCCGACCAGCTGCCAAACCCAATCCGCCTCGTCCGACCGAAACTCCCCACAGCCATCTCGCCTGCGGCGCGCCGACGACCAATTCGACAAGGCCCCTGATCACCACGGTCAAGGTACAAAACCATCTGACGCGCACGTCCAGGGCGCCCCAGGCAGATCCACGCCCCCCCCTGGGTAGCGATCCCATCATCCTGATTGGGGCCAGCACCGGGGGGGTCGATGCACTGCTGGCCGTATTGACCCGCTTTCCCCAGGATTGCCCACCCACCCTGGTCGTCCAGCACACAGGGTCAGGTTTTGGCGAAAGCCTGGCCAGCCTTCTGGACCGCCAGTGCCTGCCGAATGTCCTTCTGGCGAATGGCCCCATGCCCCTGAGGCAGGGACAGATTCTGGTCGGCGCCGGAATACGGGCGCACCTGGTTCTGGATGGGCGCGCCGCGACCCGGGTCACGACCGTCGCCGACGGGCCCGTGGCCGGACATGTTCCCTCTGTCGACCGGCTGTTCCTTTCGGCCCTGCCGGTGGCGCCAAGGGTCTCCGCCGCTTTGCTGACGGGCATGGGCCGCGACGGCGCGGATGGAATGAAGGCCCTTCGACTTGCCGGCGCGCATACGCTCGCACAGGACGAGGCCAGTTGCGTGGTCTACGGCATGCCCCGTGCCGCCGTCGAGCTGGGTGGAGTGGATCGTGTCCTTCCGCTGAAAAAAATCGCCGAGGCGTTGTTGGCCCGTCGCAAGACAAATGTCGGCCCAGGCAGGGAAGTCCAGAAATGACGCCACAAACCGAGAAGCTGGTAAATGTCATCCAGGGAGAGTTCGAGATCTCGGACAGTCCCCAGGTTGTCCTGACGACCGTGCTGGGGTCCTGTATCGCGGTCTGCATGTTCGATCCCCAACGCAAGGTCGGCGGGCTCAACCATTTTCTCCTGCCAAAGCGGGACGGGGGCGAAGGGGCGAATGTCCGCTATGGCGCCTACGCGATGGAACTGCTGATCAACGGGCTGTTGCGACGCGGGGCCGACCGTGCCCGGCTACAGGCCAAGGTCTTTGGCGGGGCCAGCATGATGGGCAACCTGCGCGACATCGGCGCGTCCAACGCGGCGTTCGCGCGCGGCTTCCTCAATGATGAGGGCATCCCCTGCATCGCCGAAAGCGTCGGAGGCACCTCGGCCCGCCGAATTCGCTTCTGGCCCACCACCGGCCGCGTGCGCCAGCTTCTCGTCTCTGCGGATGCCGTGTCGCTGCCGGTGGAGAAACCGGCCCCCATCCCCCGGCCGAAGACGGACGAGATCACGCTTTTCTGACGGGCACTTCGGCGCTATCCCGGCCACGCGGACATGTACCGCAGGCCGGGGGAGACCAGAATGCAACCATCGTCCCATCCGTTTACCCGCGATCTGGTACTGGTCGGAGGCGGCCACAGCCACGCGCAGGTCTTGCGGTCCTGGGGCATGAAGCCGCTGCCGGGCGCACGCCTGACGCTGATCAATCCCGGCCCCACCGCCGCCTACTCCGGCATGCTGCCCGGACATATTGCCGGACACTACACGCGCGACGCGCTGGAGATCGATCTTGTCCGGCTGGCACGATTTGCCGGGACCCGGCTGATCCTGGGCGCCGCCGAGGGCATCGACCTGTCCCGTGGAGAGGTGCACGTGGCGGCCCGCCCGCCGATCGCCTTTGATCTGGCCAGCATCGACATCGGCATCACAACCGCCATGCCCGAAATACCCGGGTTTGCCGAAAATGCGATCCCGGCCAAGCCCCTGGAGCGGTTCGCCGCCGCATGGCAGAGCTTCCTTCGGACCAGCGGCCCGGCCAGCGTGGCGATGATCGGCGGCGGGGTCGCCGGCGCCGAATTGATCCTGGCGATGGGTCACGCATTGTCACAGGCCGAGCGGCCCGCAAAGCTGCACCTGATCGAACGTGACACGGTGCTGACCGCCCTGCCCGACCGTTCGGCAAAACGCCTGCGCGCGGCATTGGAACGCGCAGGCGTCACGCTGCATGAAGGGGCCGACGTGCGGGCGATCACGCCGGATGGGGTGACGCTGGATGGGTATGAGATCGAGGCTGACTTCGTCTGCGGCGCTGCGGGTGCCCGTCCTCATCCCTGGCTTGCGGAAACCGGACTGGCGCAGCAGCACGGTTATCTGAGCATTGATCCGCAGTTGCGCACATCGGACCCCCGCATCTTTGCAGCGGGGGATTGTGCGCATATGCCATTTGCCCCGCGGCCCAAGGCCGGAGTCTATGCCGTGCGGCAGGCCCCGGTGCTGGCACAGAACCTGTACTTGGCACTGCGCGAAGCCGGGACGATGAAGCGCTTTCAGCCGCAGAAGGATTATCTGAAGCTGGTGTCGATGGGCGAGAAAACCGCTCTGGGCGACCGGTTCGGCCTGAGCTTTGCCGGCCCCTGGGTCTGGAGATGGAAAGACCGGATCGACCGGAAATTCATGTCCAAACTCAAGGACCTGCCACAAATGGCATTGCCCGCGCTGCCGGACCCGCGTGCCGCCGGTGCGGCGGACCTGGGCGACAAGGTGCTGTGCGGCGGCTGCGGTGCCAAGCTGGGCCAGGGGGCCTTGATGGCAGCGCTTTGCGAGGGTCCGTCGAACCTGCCCGGGGACGACGCGGCACTGGTCCGCATCGGCGGTGCGGAACTGGTCTTCAGCACCGACCACCTGCGCGAAATCACCGCCGATCCCGTCACCATGACGCGCATCGCCGCGCAGCATGCGCTTGGCGACATCTGGGCAATGGGCGGCCAGCCGCAGGCCGTTCTGACCAGCCTTGTCCTGCCCCGCATGTCGCCACGGCTGGCCAGCCGCACCCTGGACGAGATCATGACAACCGCCCGCGCAATCATGCGCGCCGCCGGGGCAGAGATCGTCGGCGGCCACACGTCGCAAGGCGCCGAACTGACCATCGGTTTTACCATCGCCGGCACCTGCGAGGGAACGGCAATCGGCCTTGCCGGCGCGCGCCCCGGCGACGCATTGATCCTGACCAAGCCGCTGGGGTCCGGCGTGCTCATGGCCGGTGAAATGGCGGGTCTTGCGCGCGGCGAAGACGTGGCTGCCGCCCTGCACCGGATGGTCCAGTCGCAGGCGCAGGCCTCGACCTTGCTGAAAGACGCCCATGCCATGACGGATGTGACCGGATTTGGCCTGCTGGGCCACCTGCGCAACATCTGTCTGAATTCGAACGTCGGCGCGGAAATCACGCTGGAGGCGGTGCCTTTCATGAAAGGCGCCGTGGAGCTTGCCCGCCAAGGCGTCCGGTCAAGCCTCTACCCGGACAATCGCGCGCCCTTCCCCGACCTCGCGGACAGTGCCCTGCACGATCTTCTGATCGACCCCCAGACCTCCGGCGGCCTGCTGGCGGCCGCGCCCGGCGATGGGACAGAGCCCCTGGCGGCGCTGAACGGCGCAGGCTACGAAGCCGCGCGGATCGGCATCGTCACCGAGGGCGCCGGTCAGATCCGGATCGTCTGAAGCCGCGCCGCCAAACGGTCGGCCAGCGCGTCCAAAGCACTGGGGGCCAGCGAAACCGTCTCCTCGCGGTGCAGAACCTGTGGGACATGTGCCCGCATGGAACTGCGATAGGCCGGATCATAGTGATCCTCGGCCAGAGCGCGGCACAGGGCCAGGCGATCCCCCGCATCGATCATCGCCTCCCACCGGTCGACGACCTCGTGCCCGCGGTGATAGCGCAGCGGCGTCAGCTTTTCGCGCAGCCGCACCCCGTCGGACAGAATGTCGTCATAGGCCTGTGCAAGGTATTCCGCACGCGCCGCGATCGGGGCAGAGACCTCGACCCAGGGCGCGACTTTCATCGCGTCCCAGAGTGCCGGCGGCAGGTTGATCTGCCCGATCTTGCTGCTTTCCGCCTCAACAACGACGGGCCGCGCGGGATCAAGGGCACATAGCGCCCGGGCAAGATCGGATTCGAAACCCTTCTGGGCAGGTTGTCCCCCCGGCATCTCTCCCAAGAGCGAGCCCCGATGCCGCGCCAGTCCTTCGAGATCCAGGATCTGCACGCCGCGATCCTGCAGGCGTGGCAGCAGCGCGGTCTTGGCCGTCCCGGTATACCCACCCAACTGGACCAGGTGATGCCGCAGCGGAGTGTCGTACAGATAACCCGTCACAAGCCGACGATAGGTCCGGTACCCCCCCGGCACCACCTCGGCCCGCCAGCCGATCTCACGCAGCATCCAGGTGAAAGAGCCGGACCGCTGCCCCCCGCGCCAGCAATAGACCAACGGCCGCCAGCCCCCCTCATGATGCGAGAGATGACGTTCGATGTGGTTGGCCGCATTGCGGAAGACCAGTGCCGCCCCCAGCTTACGCGCCTTGAAGGGACTATCCTGCTTGTAGATCGTCCCGACGCGGGCACGTTCCTCGTTGTCGAGCACGGGGAGATTCATTGCACCCGGGATACGATCTTCTTCGAACTCCGCCGGGCTGCGGACGTCGATCACGGTATCGAAACCGTGCGCGTGAAAGCTCTCCAGGCGGTCTGGTATCAAGGTCATTGAGTGGATTTATCGCGGCGGCTGAGGCTTTGGAAGGGCCGGATTCAGCGAGGTGAAATTCTGTTGCAAAAGCTGCTGGACACCGGGTCGGACCTCGGCTAAACCGCCTCCACCCGAAGCGATCGCTTCACCCGTGCCCGGGTAGCTCAGGGGTAGAGCAGTGGATTGAAAATCCTCGTGTCGGTGGTTCGATTCCGCCCCCGGGCACCAATAAAATCAAAGAATTAGCCGCCAGTCAGTTCGGTGCACTCAAGTGCACGTGTAATTCGTGTGTAGTCAGGCCGAACTTTTCGGCTTTAGCTTGCGGATGTTGTCTTGGTCGGTGCCGCTGACCCGCCCTTCCAGCCGAGCCATGGCCGCTTCGATGTGCGACCCGCTTTGGTGCGCATAGCGTGCAACCATAGACAACGTCTTGTGACCGGAAATGCGCTGGACTGTGGGCAGGTCGACGCCCGCCTGAACCAGATGCGTCACCGCCGTATGGCGAAGCGTGTGAGGGGTGATCTGGTCAGGATCGAGGCCAGCGCGTTCGGCGGAGCGGCGAAACGCCTTGCGGATCGTGTGGACATGGCCTGTGGCACTTCCCGGAGAGGGGAACAACCATTCGCAGCCTGGTGGCAACATATCCATACGTTTTCCAAGATACTCGGCCAGTTCACGCGTGATGGGTTGCTCACGTGACCCAGCCTTCGCCTGCGGAATCCAGATCACTCGCTTTCCGACATCGACATCTGCGCGACTGATCGCGAGAATTTCCGCATGGCGCATCCCTGTGTGGAGACCTACCATGACGAAGGCATGGACGTTTTCGTTATGATCCGATGCTGCCGCGTCCAGCAGCGCAACGCATTGATCATCTGTCAGGTACACGATCCGCTGATTGTCTTCTTTGAAGCGATTGATCCTGACCGACTTGCTCTTGATCCACTTCCACTCGACGGCTTGGTTCAGCAGGTGTGAAAGTGTGGCCAATTCCCGATTTACGGTAGCCTTTGCTGCACCCGCGGAGCGGCGGGCCTTCTTGTAGCGTTCAACGTCGAAGGACTCGATGGCACTCAATGGCTTGGTCGCAAGAAACGGGACCAAGTGCTGCCGTAGCTGACGCTCTTTTATGTCGATGTTTTTTCCGTCACTATCCCGAAGCCTCTGAACGTAGCGGTCGGCGGCTTCTTCGAAGCTCAGTGGCGTCTTGCGCCCGTCGGGCAACTCTAAACGCTGACGCCTTGCATCTGTTCTGGCTTGAGCGATGAAATCTTCGGCCTGCTGTCTCGTCACACCCTCAGACTCTCGTCCGATCACGCGATGAATGCGCCGTCGGTCGACCATAACGTTGACCGAGTATACGCCATCCCCGTTGGCATCACGACGGAACGTTATGCCATGTTCGGTAAGGCTTTCACCAACCTTCAGGGACCGGATTGCGGAACGTGTCAGTTTAGAAAAACGGGTTGCCATGAAAACGCGCCCTTAAAACGGAATTTCTTCGTCAATGTCTCGCTTAGGGTCAGGACCCATTGATTTGGTTG
>NZ_JARAMO010000286.1:0-18077 GCF_028807275.1 Mameliella sp. AT18 | reverse complement strand
GGGAGCGCGAGGGGCTGGCCCCTCGCTCCGACAGGCCCAAATGCCGCCGGACGCTGATCATTGAATCCGCATGCCACACTCCAGGGGGAGGATTCACCCCGCCGCCAGGGTCACAACACCCGCACCTGCGGCGCGCGTTTCACCGGACGAATACCCAGCATCAGCTCGCTCAGCGCCCAGACCAGTGCATCCACCCGGTCCGGACTGCCCGACCCCAGGTAGCCTTCCGGCGTCATCATGCACATCTGCGCCTCCAGCTCTGCCAGCCCGACCGCGTGCTTCACTCGCCCCTGCTCGTACAGCGCCGCCACCGGCTCGGCCCTCAGCGATTTCCCCTGCGAGGCATGCACCGCCTTGTAGGCGACATAGGGATCGACCTGGCGCAAGGTGGCCTCCACCATCGCGCCGCCCTGGTTGACCTCGGCCACCACCCGGTCGGCCTGCCAACGGGCCGCCGCCTCGATGGCCGCCGTCGCCCAGCCGACGGGTGACAATCCCTGGACAGAGGCATCCTCCAGCACATAGGCCCGCCGCGCGCGCGGATCATCGCTGTCGACCAGCCCGGCCACGACGATCCCGCAGGCATCGGCCCGCGCCCCGGCCCCCGCCGGCGGATCCAGCGCCACCACGACCCGGTCCATGTCGGGCAGCCGCCCGGCGCGCGCGCCATCCAGCATCTCCCGCGTCCAGAGCGCGCCATCCACCTGGTCCAGCAACACACCGTCCAGCTCCTGCAAGCCCAGCGACTGCCCCTCGTAACGAGCCCGCACCTCCTCCAGGAATGTCTCGGCCAGGTGCGCCTGGTTGGCCTCGGTCCGGGCGTGGGTCGATACGGTCGAGGGCAGCTCCAGCAACGCCTTCAGCACCCCCACGTTGCGCGGCGTCGTCGTCACGCAAACCCGGGGCGCCTCGCCCAGCCGCAACCCGAACTGCAACATGTCCCAGACATCCTGTGCCTTCTTCCACTTGGCGAATTCATCCGCCCAGGCGGCATCGAACTGCGGCCCGCGCAGCGCCTCCGGGTCCTGTGCCGAAAACACCATCGCCTCGGCCCCGTTCGGCCAGACCAGCGTCCGCCGGGTCGAAACGTATTTCGGTTTCCGATCCGGCGGTGTGCAATTCATGATCCCGCTGTCGCCATAGATCATCACCTCGCGCGCCTGGTCGTAGGTCTCGCCGATCAGCGCGATGCGCCTGCACCGCCCCTTGTCCAGCGGCTTGGCCCCCTCGACCTGCGCCCGCACCCATTCCGACCCGGCGCGGGTCTTGCCCGCGCCGCGCCCGCCCAGGATCACCCAGCTGCGCCAGTCGCCCTCAGGCGGCAGCTGGTGCGCATGGGCCCAGAACTCGAACAGGTAGGGGAGCGCCATGCGCTCCCCCTCGGTCATTTCATCCAGGAACCTGTCCTTCAACACAGCAGGCCCGGAGGCTATCCAGGCGGCACCCGACCGCAAGTCGGGCCGCCTCGAGGTCGAGTCCGTAGACGTCGCTGATTCCCTCTTCCTTTCGGATGATCTCTTCAAGTTCCAACTCCGTTTCCCGGGCTGCGCGCAGCCAGTACCTCAACTCGCCCAGGGCGCTGCTCGCCTCGGACTTCTTCGCGATATCCCCTCTTTTCGCCCTGTCCTGCAGTTCGCCGATCTGATCGACGAGCTCCGCGATCGTGGCCGTTGCCCGGTCACGCTGCCTGCGCAGTCGCTCGCACCGCTCGCTGGCGATGATGACGATGCGCGGTTCTTCTTGGTTCTGCTCTGCACTGCTCATGCTCGACACCTTTTTTGCCTGTAGGTTGCCCCTCCTGGGTGGCAGGGCACGAAAAACGGCCCCAAGGGGTTCCCCCGGGGGCCGCCTGCCGTACCTCGTCCAGCATGTCTGAAACCATACGGTCGACCGCGCGCTGGGTCAATCGGGGGAGCGGTCGCAAACACTTGATTTCATTTACGATTATGAACCCGGAATTAACGCCGGGAGAAGCGGCTTGCCGCGCCGTGACGGCTCTGGCAAGACATTTCCACGAAAGGACAACAACATGCCCCAGCTCTCTTCCCGTATCACCACGCTCAACGAAGGCGGCTCCGACGGCTGGGAGGTGTTCTACCGCGCCCGCGCGCTCGTCGCCGCGGGCGAGCCTGTGACCGAACTGACCATCGGTGAACATGACATCGGCACCGATCCCGCGATCCTGCAGGCGATTCATGACGCCGCCCGCGGCGGCCACACGGGTTACGCGATGGTCCCCGGCGTCTCCGCCCTGCGCGAGGCGTTGGCCAGCCGCATCACCCGGCGCACCGGCGTGCCCACCACGCCCGACAATGTGCTCATCACCCCCGGCGGGCAGGCGGCGCTCTTTGCGGCGCACATGGCCGTGCTGACGCCCGGAGATGCCGCGCTCTACATCGACCCCTATTACGCCACCTACCCCGGCACGATCCGCGCCGCCTCGGGCCGCGCGGTGCCCGTTGCCACGCGGGCCGCCGACGCGTTCCTGCCGCGCGGCGAGGCCATCCAGGCCGCCGCCCGCGACACAAACGCCAAAAGCCTGCTGGTCAACACGCCCAACAATCCCACCGGCATGGTCTACCCCCAGGAAACGCTCAAAGAGATCGCCCAGGCCTGCACGGACAACGACCTCTGGCTGATCTCGGACGAGGTCTACGACACCCAGGTCTGGCAAGGCGCCCACGTCAGCCCGCGCAGCCTTCCGGGCATGGTGGACCGCACGCTGATTGTCGGTTCCATGTCGAAAAGCCACGCCATGACGGGGTCCCGCGCCGGCTGGCTCGTCGGCCCGACAGAGGCCATCGACCGGCTGATCGACCTGGCCACCGCCACCACCTACGGCGTGCCCGGCTACATCCAGGACGGCGCGCTCTTTGCGCTGGAACAGGGCGCCGAACTCGAGGAGCAGATCGCCGAACCCTTCCGCCGCCGCCGCGACCTCGCGCTTTCGGTGATCGAGGCCCAGTCGACGGTCAAGGCCATCCCCGCGCAGGGCGCCATGTACCTCATGCTCGACATCCGTGCGACGGGTCTATCGGGCCGCGACTTTGCCGAGGCTCTGCTCGACGATCACCGCATCGCGGTCATGCCGGGGGAAAGCTTCGGCAAGTCCGCCGCAGGGCATGTCCGCGTGGCGCTGACCGTGGCCGATGACCGACTGGCAGAGGCGCTGCACACGCTGTGCAGCTTTGCCGAAACCAAGGCCCGCGCCCATGCTTGACAGCTTCCGACAGATGCACCGCCCCGGCGATCCCTTCATTCTTGCGAATGCCTGGGACGCGGGGTCCGCCAAGATGCTGGTGGCCCTGGGGGCGCAAGCCATCGCCACCTCCTCTGCCGCCCATGCCTTTACCCTCGGACGACCGGACATGGGCACGCTCACCCGGGACGAGGCGCTGGCCCACGCGCAGGACCTCGTGGCCGCCGTCAATGTCCCCGTATCCGGCGATTTCGAGAACGGTTTTGGCGAGGCGCCAGAAACCTGCGCCGAAACCGTGCGCCTTGCCGCCGAGGCCGGCCTTGCGGGCATCTGCATCGAGGACACGGCCCTGCCGGATGACGCGCCCTATGACGCGCCGCTTGCGGCCGAGCGCATCCGCGCCGCCGCATCCGCAGCACGCGCCCTGCCCCGCGATTTCATGCTGGTGGCCCGCGCCGACGGCCTCCTGACGGGCCACTATGACGAGGCAGAGGCCACGCGTCGCATCCAGGCTTTCGAGGCCGCGGGCGCTGACGCCGTCTATGTCCCCGGTCCGCCCTCGATGGAGGCGCTCGGGCGGCTGGTCAAGGCCACCGGCCTGCCCTTCAACGCGCTGGTGTCCGGCCCCTTCGCGCAATTCTCCCGCGCAGAGTTCGCCGCCCTGGGCGTGGCGCGCCTTTCGCTCGGCTCGGCGCTGGCAAGGGCGACATGGCGCACGATCCACGACGCCGGACAGGCGATGTTCACCAAGGGTCAGTTCGATCCGCTGGCCGACGCCCTGCCTTTTGCCACCGTCAATCCCATGCTGACATGAGTGGCACGGCAATCAGCACCATCCGCAATCTCGGCCCCGCCTTCGAAAGGGCCTGCACCGCTGCGGGCATCCCCGACGCCGAAACCCTGCGCGCACTCGGCGCGCATGAGGCCTACCGCAAGCTGCTGGTCTCTGGCGAACGTCCGCATTTCATCGGCTACTACGTCCTGCACATGGCCCTTCAGGGCCGCCCCTGGAACGACTGCAAGGGCGCGGAAAAGGACGCCCTGCGCGTCCAGTTCGACGCGCTCAAGGCACAGGCGACCGCCACACCGCAAACCGCACTCGACCGCATCCTGAACGAGATCGGCGTGATCGAACGCCGCTGATCCCGCAGCGCCCGCGACATCCGAACGAAAAAATGCCGCCCCCGGAGCCCCGGAGACGGCATCGCATTTCAGAACTCGATGACGACTTAGCCGACCAGTTCGAGACCCGAGAAGAAGAAGGCGATCTCTTCCTTGGCGGTTTCCGGCGCGTCGGAACCGTGGACCGAGTTTTCACCCACGGATTCCGCGAACTCGGCGCGGATGGTGCCCGGTGCGGCATCGGCGGGGTTGGTCGCGCCCATGACTTCGCGGTTCTTCAGGATGGCGCCTTCGCCTTCCAGAACCTGAACGACAACCGGCTCGGAGGCCATGAATTCGCACAGTTCGTCGTAGAAGGGACGCTCGGCGTGCACGGCGTAGAACTGGCCGGCCTGCGCCTTGGTCAGCTGGATGCGCTTCTGCGCGATGATGCGCAGGCCCGCATCTTCGAACTTGGCGTTGATCTTGCCTGTCAGGTTGCGCTTGGTGGCGTCGGGTTTGATGATCGAAAGGGTGCGTTCGGTGGCCATGTCTGTCTTCCTCGCGGTTCGGGGCCGGTTCGCCCGGCCGAATTCTGCGCTGGCGCCTAGCACGCCCCCCGCATCTTGAAAAGCCCTGTCATGGATCTGTCGCCAAGGCGGACAGCGGCCTTGCACAGCCCTCCCCAAGACGGGCTCTGGCCCCTTCCCGCAGCCTCTGCTACAGCCCCGCCATGCTCAGGATCGACTCCATCGCCTATTCCGTCGAGGGCCGCCCGCTCTTCGAGGACGCCTCCGCCACCATCCCCGAGGGCCACAAGGTCGGCCTCGTCGGTCCCAACGGTGCGGGCAAGACAACGCTCTTTCGCCTGATCCGGGGGGAACTGACGCTCGACAACGGCGAAATCTCCCTGCCCTCGCGCGCCCGCATCGGCGGCGTCAGCCAGGAGGTCCCCTCGTCCGAGACCTCGCTGATCGACACGGTGCTGGAAGCGGATACAGAACGCGCCGCCCTGATGGCCGAGGCGGAAACCGCCACCGACGCGCACCGCATCGCAGAGGTGCAGACCCGGCTGGCCGACATCGACGCATGGAGCGCTGAAGCCCGCGCCTCGACCATCCTGCGCGGGTTGGGCTTTGACGACGCGCAGCAGAAACAGCCCTGCTCTGCCTTTTCGGGCGGTTGGCGGATGCGCGTGGCGCTGGCCGGTGTTCTGTTCGCCCAGCCCGACCTGCTGCTGCTCGACGAACCGACGAACTACCTCGATCTCGAAGGCGCGCTCTGGCTCGAATCCTACCTGGCAAGATACCCGCACACGGTCATCGTGATTTCCCACGACCGGGGTCTGCTGAACCGCGCCGTGGGCAGCATCCTGCACCTCGAGGACCGCAAGCTGACCTACTACGGCACGCCCTACGACGGCTTTGCCAGGCTGCGTGCCGAAAAACGCGCCCAGGCCGCCGCGATGGCGAAAAAGCAGGACCAGCGCCGCGCCCACCTGCAAAGCTTCGTCGACCGTTTCCGTGCCAAGGCCTCGAAGGCGAAACAGGCCCAGTCCCGCCTCAAGATGATCGAGCGCATGGACATGATCACCGCGCCCGAGGAGGCCGCCAAGCGGGTCTTCACCTTTGCCCAGCCCGATGAGCTTTCGCCCCCGATCATCAACATCGAGGGCGGCGTGACCGGCTATGACGGCAAGCCGGTGCTGAGCCGCCTGAACCTGCGCATCGACCAGGACGACCGGATCGCGCTCCTGGGCAAGAACGGCCAGGGCAAATCGACCCTGTCGAAGCTCCTCTCCGACCGCCTGCCGCTGATGGACGGCCATATGAGCCGCTCGTCCAAGCTGCGCATCGGGTACTTTGCCCAGCACCAGGTGGATGAACTGCATCTGGACGAAACGCCGATCCATCACCTGCAACGGGAACGTCCCGGCACGCCGCCGGCGAAACTCCGCGCCCAACTGGCCAGCTTCGGCCTGATGGCCGCGCAGGCGGAAACAGTGGTCGGGCGACTTTCGGGCGGCCAGAAGGCGCGCCTGTCGCTGCTCCTGGCAACGCTCGACGCGCCGCACCTGCTGATCCTGGACGAACCGACCAACCACCTCGACATTGAATCGCGCGAGGCGCTGGTCGAGGCGCTGACCGCCTATTCCGGCGCGGTGATCCTGGTCAGCCACGACATGCACCTCCTGTCGATGGTGGCCGACCGGCTGTGGCTGGTGGGCGACGGCACGGTGAAACCCTACGAGGACGATCTCGACGCCTATCGCGCCATGCTCTTGTCGCGCGATGCGCCCGCGAAACCGGCCAAACCCGTCGAAAAGCCCAAACGCCCCTCGCGCGACCAGATCCTCGACCTGCGCGCCGAGGTCCGCAAATGCGAGGACCGCGTCGGCAAGCTGGAGGACATGCGCGAAAAGCTGGCGAAAAAGCTGGCCGACCCCTCGCTCTACGAAGACAGCCGCCTGGGTGAGCTGGAGACCTGGAACAAGAAATACGCCGAGGTCATGGACGGGCTGCACAAGGCCGAGGGGCTCTGGGAAAAGGCGCTGGAAAAACTGGATACGGCGGAAAGCGCATAGGCGCGTTGACAGCCGGGGCAGGATTCCCGAACCTGCGCGCAGTCCATTGTCCCCAAGACCAATGTCATGCGCCTCTTTCCCCTTCTCGCCATCTGCCTTTTTCTGCCATTGCCACTTTTTTCGGGCACGCTTTCGGCTGTCGGGCCGCTCCCCTATGATGATCGCCACCCCTCACCGCGTCCGGGCTGCACCCATCGCTTCGATGGGCAGGTGGCAAAGGGCGACCTCGACGCGTTCAAGGCACTGCCGACCGACCCGCAGGTGGTCGTCTGCCTCGACAGTCCCGGCGGCTCTTTCCTCGAAGGCATCGCCATCGGGGAATACATCCGGCAAGTCGGAATCGGCACCCGGCTGGAGGCCGGCACCACTTGCGAAAGCGCCTGCTCGATCATTTTCATGTCGGGAACCTATATCTCCGACGAGGTGGAATTCGGAAACCCGGATGACGAAAGCTGGCAACTCGGCCATCACCCTTGGCGCACGATGCACCCGACCGCACGGCTCGGCCTGCACGCCCCCCGGCTGGAGGTGACCAAGGGGCAATACGACGAGGCGACCGTCACACGGGCCTATGACGTTGCCCTGCAGACCTTGGCGGAATTCAGCCGACGGCTGATGAGCAGCGGTCCCAGCTACGCCGTCTATTTCGATCCCGACCTTTTCTCCGCGATGATCGCGACGCCGCATGGCAGCATGTTCTACATCGACACAGTCAAGAGAGCGATCCGCTTCAAGGTCGAGGTCGGGCCTGTCCGGCCGCCCGTCTCGCCAGACGAAGCCGCGTTCAAGTATGCCTGTGCCAACTTTTATGGGTGGAACGAGTTCCGGACGCAGGAGGCCTACGAGGCCGAAATCGCCGGGGCGCACGTTGATGGCACGAAGGTCACATTGGCCGGGGGGCTGAATTGCACATTTGAAAAAGGCGGCAAGGATACGATCTGGCAGTATCATATCTACGACTTCGCGGACCTCAATTTCTACGCGCACGACATGCCTTTATCGGATCTCGCTCCTTGAACAGCCCACACCCCCGGCGCAACAGCCACGGCGGCCAAAGACCATGACGCTGGACTTGGGCACAATGAGCCGATAGCCCGAAGGTCATGGACACTGCCTTTCTCATCAGCGCCTTCTTCACCGTCTTCGTGGTGATCGACCCGATCGGGCTGACGCCGATGTTCATCGCGCTGACGCAGGGCGCGGATGCGCGGCACCGGCGCGCGGTGGCCTACCGGGCCTGCATCATCGCCTTTGGCCTGCTGACGCTGTTTGCCTTCTTCGGCGAGGCGGTGCTGGGCTTCATCGGGATTTCCATGCCCGCCTTCCGCATCGCGGGCGGCATCCTGCTTTTCATCACCGCACTGGACATGTTGTTCGAACGCCGCACCAAGCGGCGCGAGGACAAGGCCGACGAGGAGGAATTCCCCGACCCTTCGGTCTTTCCCCTCGCCATTCCGCTGATCGCCGGTCCGGGGGCCATCGCCTCGATGATCCTGCTGGCCGGCGCGGCAGAGGATGCGCTGGCAATGGCCGGCGTGCTGGGTGTCATGGCCGCGGTCCTGCTGTTGGTGCTGTTGCTGTTCCTGACCGCGGGCATGATAGAGCGCGCGCTCGGCCGGATCGGGATCAACGTGGTCACGCGTCTGCTGGGGATGCTTCTGGCCGCGCTGTCGGTACAATTCGTGCTGGACGGGCTGCGCAATTTCGGGCTCGCCCCGGTCTGACCCTGTACCTTGGGCGCGGAATGCCTATCTTTCAGGGGCAGACCATCGGAGGCCAGCCATGTCGGGCGACCAGATCGGCAATCTCATCTACCTCGTGCTGCTGGGCAGCGTGATCGCGGGCTGGTTCTTTGTGCAGAACCGGAACAACCTCAACAAGTCGCTGCAATACATGGCGGCCTGGGCGCTGATCTTTGTCGGCGTCGTTGCGATCTATGGCCTCTGGCAGGACATTCGCCAGACCGTGCAGCCGCAACAGATGGTCACTGCCAGCGAGGGGCGGATCGAACTGCCGCGCGCGCCCGACGGGCATTATTACGTCAACCTGCAGGTGAACGGCGCACAGGTGCGTTTCGTCGTCGATACCGGCGCCACCTCGATGGTGCTGACACGCGAGGCGGCGCGGCGCGCGGGCATCGACGACCAGAACCTGCATTTCCTGACCGAGGCCATGACCGCAAACGGCGTGGTCCGCACGGCGCGCGTGACACTGGACGAGGTTGCCATTGGCCCCTTCACCGACACCCGCGTGCCCGCCTACGTGAACGGTGGCGAGATGCAGAATTCACTCTTGGGGATGAGCTATCTCGACCGCTTCGCCAGCCTGCAGATCACCGGCGGCAAGCTGGTCCTGCAGCGCTGATCACGCTCAGCTCTCGGCCTTCTTTTCCCAACGGCCGGATTCCTCGGACCAGTACTGCGCCTTGCAGCCCGCGCCGGTCAGGCTGCGCCACTGGTCGCGCGCGCGCTGCAAAGCGGCCCCGTCGTGGCCGTCGAAAAGAACACAGACCCGGTCCAGGGCCGTGACCTCCTCCGGCGCCACCTCTGCGCCATCGATGCACATCAGACAGCCGGGGCCATTGGCGGATTTTGCATCCAGCGTCAGCAGCACCGGCTGATCCGCGTCATGCGGGCCACCGGCCAGCCCATGCGGCAGGAACCCCTCTTCCGGACCCAACCAGAGCTTCTGATCCAGCCAGTCCATCCTTTGTGCCTGCGTGCCGCGCACGGAAACACGCCAGCCCCGGGCCAGGGATTTCTCCAGCAGGTCCGGCAGAACCGCCTCCAGCGGGCGGCGGGTCAGGTGGTAGAAGAACGCCTCTCCCATGCGGGTGCTCCGGGTTGCGGACCGGGGGATGGGGGCGCTGCCCCCGTCTGCCAAGGGCAGACTCCCCCGAGGTATTTGTCAAACCAAAGAAGGGGCACGCCCGCCACACGGCGACCGGCGCGCCGCATCCTCAGCCCTCGAAACGGTCGCGTACCAGGCGGTCCAGCGCCATCACGCCCCAGCCGGTTGCGCCCTTGGGCGACAGGTCGGTGTCCTTGCTGACCTGCGCCACGCCCGCGATGTCGAGATGGATCCAGGGCGTGCCCTCCTGGACGAAGCGCTGCAGGAACTGGGCCGCGGTGATCGCGCCCGCCGGGCGGCCGCCGACGTTCTTGATGTCGGCCTTCTGGCTCTTCAGCATGTCGTCATAGGCCTGGCCCAGCGGCAGGCGCCAGGCGCCTTCGCCCTCGGCCTGCGCGGCCTTGAGGAAATCGCCCGCCAGCCCGTCGTCATTGGAGAAGACACCGGCATTCTCGTGACCCAGCGCGACAATGCAGGCACCGGTCAGCGTGGCCAGGTCGATCATCGCGGCGGGTTTTTCCGCCTCCTGCGCGTGCCACATCACGTCCGCCAGCACCAGCCGACCCTCAGCATCGGTGTTGATGACCTCGATCGTGTCGCCCTTCATAGAGGTGACGATGTCACCGGGCCGCTGCGCCATGTGCGAGGGCATGTTCTCGACCAGGCCGACCATGCCGACCACATGCGCCTTGGCCTTGCGCAGGGCCAGCGTTTTCATCACGCCCGAGACGGTGCCCGCACCGCCCATATCCATCGTCATGTCCTCCATGCCCTGCGCGGGCTTGAGGCTGATGCCGCCGGTGTCGAAGACGACACCCTTGCCGATCAGGGCCAGCGGCGCGCCCTCGGCCCCTTTCCAGCGCATGGTCACGACCTTGGAGGGCATGGCCGACCCCATGCCGACCCCCAGCAGTGCCCCCATCCCCAGCTTTTCAAGCTGGTCTTCCTCCAGCACCTCGACCTCCAGCCCGATCTCGCGCAGGGCCTCCAGCCGGGCGGCGAATTCGATGGTGGTCAGCACGTTGGCCGGTTCCGAGACCAGGTCGCGGGTAAAGGCGATGCCCTCGGCCACGGCGCGGGCGGCGGCATGGGCGGCCTCGGCCTCTTCGGGGGCCTTGACCATGATGACCGCGGCGGCGGGTGTCTCGGCGGGTTCGGATTTGCGCGCGGTGAAAGCGTAGCCGCGCAGCGCCAGGCCCAGGGCGATTTCCTCGGGCAGACGTGTCACCTCGACCAGGACGGTCAGCGCCGACTTGCCTGCGGCCCTGGCCATCGTGGCCCCGGCCTTGCGCGCCTCCGTCACCGAGGGGCGGCGGGCCAGCTTGACGATCTCGACCCCTTCGGCGGACAGACCCGCGGGCCAGGCCAGGCTCAACGCCTCGCCGGCAGCGAGCTTGCCCCAGGCTTCGCTTTCGACCGCGCGCCCCAGGGCCCCCTTGGTCAGGCGGTTCAGGCGCCGCGCGCCGGGGCTGAGCGTGCCCTCGGGCGTGACGAGGACGGCAAGACGGCCCTCCGCCTGCTCAAGCCCGTCCAGGGCCACTTCGGCAAAGCTGATCGCGCGCAGATCGGTCATGGGTCGTTTTCTCCTGAGCTGAGTTCCGCCCACGAGAGGTAACGCCGCCCGCCCCGGTTGACCAGAGCCACCTTTCCCAATTCCGCGCGATGGGGTAGCGTGCCGCCATTGGACGGGTCTGGGGGGACCAAGCCTTTGCAGAGATTCGACAGATATGTCCTGTCGCAACTGATGGTGGTGTTCGGCTTTTTCGCCCTAGTCCTTGTGGCTGTGTACTGGGTGAACAAGGCCGTTGCGGTCTTTGACCAGTTGATTTCCGACGGCCATTCGGTGCGCGTGGTGATGGAGTTCACCGCCCTGTCGCTGCCGGCGGTGATCGCCCAGGTTCTGCCCTTGGCCAGTTTCGCGGCGGCGGTCTATGTCACCAACCGGCTGAGTTCCGACAGCGAGCTGACTGTGGTGCAGGCAACCGGCTATTCCCCCTGGCGGCTGGCCCGGCCGGTGCTGATCTTCGGGATCATCGTGGCTCTGATGATGTCGGTGCTGACGCATCTTCTGGTGCCGAAATCACTGGAACAGTTGCGCATCCGCGAAAAGGCGCTGTCGGGATCGGTCAGCGCGCGCCTGCTGCGCGACGGCGTCTTCCTGCACCCGGTGGATGGCGTGACCTTCTACATCCGCGACATCACGGAACAGGGCGAATTGCGCGATGTCGTCCTGTCCGACCGTCGCACGCCCGGGCGCGACGTGACCTACACCTCGGAACAGGCCTACCTGATCAACGACGAAGAAGGGCCAAAGCTGGTCATGCTGTCGGGCATGGCCCAGACGATGAACCTGGAAAGCCGCCGCCTTTCGACCACGAATTTCAGCGACCTGGTCTATGACGTCTCGGAACTGGTGATCGCCGGGCGACCGAACAGCCGGCGCCTGAACTACATGCCCACCTGGGAGCTGATCACCCAGCCGATCGCCGCGGCCGAAGAGGCCCGCGACACGCCCGGAGAGGCGGTCGAGGAAGGCCACCTGCGGTTCCAGTTGGCGCTGCTGGTCATGGTTGCGCCGCTGATCGGCTACGCGGCGCTGATGGTGGGTGGGTATTCGCGCTTTGGCGTGACCCGGCAGATCGTCTTTGCCATCGGCCTTCTGGTGCTGGTCAAACTGGTCGAAAGCCTGGTGACTGACCCGGTGCGCGCCGATCACACGATCTGGCCGCTGGTCTACCTGCCCAGTGTCATCGGGCTGTCCGTGGTCTGGGTCCTGCTATGGCAGGCATCGCGAACCTACCGGCCAAGGCGCAGGCGCGCGCCCAGGCAGGAGGCCGCCGCATGACCCTGCATTTCTACTTTGCCCGGCGCTATCTCTGGATGTTCCTGACGGTCTTCGGGATCTTCGCCCTGTTCCAGGGCCTCCTGGACCTGATCGAGGAAATGCGCCGTTTCGACGACAGCGTCAGCTTTGGCCAGGTGGTGCAAGTGACGCTGATGAAACTGCCCAGCGGCATCTACGAGATCGTGCCGCTGGTGATGATCCTCTCGACCGTGGCGCTGTTCCTAGGCCTTGCACGTTCGTCGGAGCTGGTGGTCACGCGGGCCAGCGGACGGTCCGGAGTGACCGCGCTCATGGCGCCGGTGGTGGTGGCCCTGCTGATCGGCGGGCTGGTGGTGGGCCTGCTGAACCCTATCGTTTCGGCGACCTCGAAACGCTATACGGAGCTGCGCGAGACCTATGAGAGCGGCAGCGCCTCTGCCCTGTCCATCGGCCCCGAGGGTCTGTGGCTGCGCCAGGGCGGCGACGAGGGCCAGGCCGTGATCCATGCCGCGCGCGCCAATGCCGAGGCGACCCTGCTCTTTGACGTCTCGATCGTGGTCTATGCCCCGGGCGGCGGTCCTGCGACCCGCATTCAGGCTGATCGCGCGCACCTGTCAGATGGCTACTGGGTGCTGAACGATGCCAAGGCCTGGCCGCTGACCGCGGGCCTGAACCCCGAGTCCGGCGCCAAGCTGCACGACGAGTTGCGCCTGCCCTCGACCCTGACCCAGGACAGCATCCGCGACCGGTTCGGCAAACCTTCGGCGGTGGCGATCTGGGATCTGCCCGCCTTTATCCAGGGCCTTGAATCCTCGGGCTTTTCCGCGCGCCGCTACATCGTCTGGATGCACATGGAACTGTCACGCCCGCTGTTTCTGGTGGCGATGACCCTGATCGGCGCGGCCTTTACCATGCGGCCCACGCGCCTCGGACGGACGGGAATCGCGATCCTCTCGGCGGTCCTGCTTGGATTCGGTCTGTATTATGTGCGAAGTTTCGCCCAGATCATGGGGGAAAACGGTCAACTGGCACCACTTGTTGCTGCCTGGGTGCCACCGGTTGCATCCGTTCTCCTTGCAATGGGGTTGGTCTTGCATATGGAGGACGGATGACACGCGTGCTGACATGCCTGGCCCGTCTCCTTGCGGCCCTCACCTTTCTGGCCCTGCCCGCCGGCGCCCAGGACAACGGCGAAGACATGGCCGACCCGGCGATGCTGGTCGCGGACAACGTCTATGTCGAGGCGGACAGCCGACTCGTGGCCACCGGCAATGTCGAGGCCTTTCATGACGGGCTGCGGCTGACGGCACAGCGCATCGTCTATGACCAGTCCACCGACCAGCTTGTGATCGACGGACCGATCCGGATCATCGACGCCGACGGCAATGTCATCACCGCCACCTATGCCGAAATGGACCAGGGCTTTCGCAACGGCTTGTTGTCCGGGGCGCGCATGGTCCTGGACCAGCAGCTGCAACTGGCCTCTGTCGAGGCGCGCCGGGTCGAGGGCCGTTTCACCCAGCTGAGCCGCGTCGCCGTCACCTCGTGCCAGGTCTGCGGCAAGAACCGCGTGCCGCTGTGGCAGATCCGCGCCTCGCGGGTCGTGCATGACCAGATGGAACGCCAGATGTACTTTGACGACGCGCAGTTGCGCGTGCTGGACGTGCCGGTCTTCTACTTTCCCCGGCTGCGCCTGCCCGACCCGACGCTGGAGCGCGCCCGCGGCTTCCTGATCCCGACGATCCACAGCAGCTCGCGCCTCGGCCTTGGCATCAAGACGCCCTACTTCATTCCGATCGGGCGTCATCAGGACCTTACCCTGACCCCCTACCTGTCGCCCAAGACGCGGACGCTGGAATTCCGCTATCGGCGAGCCTACCGCAGCGGCCAGCTGACGCTGCTGGGCGGGCTGACGTCCGACACGCTGATGGATGACGGTCCGCGCGGATACCTCTTTGCCAACGGCAATTTCCGCCTCCCGCGGGACTACAAACTGTCGTTCAACCTCAAGTCGATTTCGGACGATTCCTATCTCTACGACTACGGGCTGGACGACAAGGACAGGCTGGCCAGCGACCTTTCGCTGTCCCGGATCACCTACGACAGCTTCATGCAGACCAGTGTCCGGAACTACCAGACGCTGCGCGACTTCGAGAGCAATTCGACCCAGCCGCGCTTTATCGCGGATTACCGGCTGGAACGCCGGTTCTTTCCCGGGCTCGTCGGCGGAGAGCTCCGCCTGGCCGCCGAAACCCACGGCCACCTGCGGCAGTCGAAAAACGATACCGACGGCCCCGATGCCGACGACGAGGTCGATGGCCGCGACGTGACGCGCATCAACGCCGAGATGAGCTGGCGCAACCGCTGGACCCTGCCCGGCGGCATCCGCGCCGGCCTGTCGACGCATCTTTGGCTGGATCACTACCTGACCGAACAGGACGTGACCTCGGACGCCGAGGTCAGCCGCGCCATACCCGGCATCGCGGCGGAATTCCGCTATCCGATGCAGCGCCAGGGCCCCGCCGGCGGGCGCACCCTGCTGGAACCCGTGCTGCAGTTCGGCTGGGTCGGCGGCGAACGGCTGCGCAATCCAAACGACGAAAGCACCCGGGTCGAGTTCGACGAGGCCAACCTGCTGTCCCTGTCGCGCTTTCCCGCCAGCGACCGGCGCGAACACGGTGCGACGCTGGCCGCCGGGGTGCGCTGGCTGCACCAGGCGCCGGACGGATGGTCCGCCGCGCTGACCTTTGGCAGGATCTGGCGCGAAACCGCCGATACGGATTTCTCGCGCTCATCCGGGCTGACCGGCACCACCTCTGACCTTCTGATCGCCGGGCGCTTTGCCAATCCGCTTGGTCTGACGCTCTCGGCGCGCGGGCTGCTGGACCATGACGGCAGTTTTTCCAAGGCCGAGGCCCGCGCCGGCTGGTCGACCACCCGCATGGACCTGGGGGCCTCCTACCTGCTGCTGGTCCCGGATGCGGACGAGGATCGCGACCGGACACAGTCGGAATGGACCTTCGACGGTCGCTATCAATTGAACCGTCACTGGTCCACCTCCAGCGAGGCCCGCTACGATCTGGCCGACCAGCGGGTTGACCGGGTCGGGCTTGGGCTGCAATACCGCAACGAATGCATCCAGGTGGACTTCCAGGTGACGCGGGACTACGCCTCTTCCTCCATTGTCGAACCGTCCACCGATTTCGATCTGACCATCGCGCTGACAGGGTTCGGCGCCGGCAACAGTGGCAAGGAGTACCGCCGCACATGTTCGTTCTGACCCGTCTGCTCGCACCGTTTCTCGCGGTCCTGACGCTTGCTGCGGCACCGGCGCCGCTGGCCGCGCAAAACCTCTTTGCCCCGGCGATACAGGTAAACGACAGCGTCATCACCAACTACGAACTGCAGCAGCGCAAGCGCATGTTGCAGGTCCTGAGCGCCCCGGGCGACCTGGACAAGCTGGCCCGCGAACAGCTGGTCGACGACCGGCTGCGCCTGCAGGCCGCCCGCGACAGCGGCATCCGTCCGACCGACGAGGAAATCCTCGATGGCATGACGGAATTCGCCGGTCGCGCCGGCATGACCCGAGACCAGTTCGTCGCCGCGCTTGGCGCCGAGGGTGTGGCCGAGCAGACCTTCCGCGACTTCGTGCACTCCGGCCTCAGCTGGCGCCAGTTGGTGCAGGCGCGGTTCGGCGCCCGCGCCACCGTCTCCGAGGACGAGATCGACCGCGCCCTGTCGCAGCAGGGCACCGGCAGCACCGTGCGCGTGCTGCTCTCCGAGATCATCATGCCCGTCCGCCCCGGCGAGGAAGACGCGGTGCGCGCCCGCGCCGAGCGGATTTCCCAGATCAAGAGCTTTGGCGCCTTTGCCGCCGAGGCACGCCAGTATTCCGCGACCGCCACCCGCCAGGACGGCGGCCGCCTGCCCTGGCGTGACCTCTCCGAGCTGCCGCCGCCGCTGCAACCGCTGCTGCTGGGCCTTGCCCCGGGCGAAGTGACCGCCCCGATCCCGCTGGACGGCGCCATCGCGCTGTTCCAGATGCGCGACGTGCAGGAAACCGGCTATACCCCGGCCAAGGTCAGCGCGGTGGAATATGCCGCCTACTACATGCCCGGCGGACGGTCTGCCGAGACCCTGGCCAAGGCGCGCGAGATCGAGGGCCGCGTCGACCGCTGCGACGATCTTTATGGCATCGCCAAGGGACAGCCGCCCGAGGTGCTGGAACGCGGCACGCTGCCGGTGGCCGACCTGCCCACCGACATCGCCCTGGAACTATCCAAGCTGGACCCGGGCGAGGTCTCGACCACGCTGACCCGGTCGGGCGGGCAGACGCTGGTTTTCCTGATGCTCTGCGGGCGTTCGGCAGAGATCCAGGAAGACGTGGACCGCACCCAGATCACCGTGGGCCTGCGCAACCAGCGGCTGGCCAAGCTGGCCGACGGCTACCTGTCGCAGCTGCGCGCCGACGCCCTCATCGTCGAGAGATGAGCCGCCCCGTCGCGCTGAGCTGTGGCGAACCGGCGGGTATTGGCCCCGAACTGACCGAAGCCGCCTGGACGGCCCTGGGCACGGACCTTCCGTTCTTCTGGATCGGAGACCCCGCCCACCTGCCGGGCAAGGTGCCCCATGTCGTGCTGCAGGATCCTGCCGAGGCGGCGGAGCGCTGCGCCGGGGGCCTGCCGGTCTGGCCGATCTCAATGCCTGGCCCGCGCGTTCCGGGCACGCCGCAGGCGGCTCATGCCGCTGGCGTGATCCGCGCCATCGAAGAAGGCGTGCGGTTGGTACAGTCCGGCAAGGCCTCTGCGCTTTGTACGTTGCCCATTCACAAGCAGGCCCTGGCCGAGGGCGCCGGGTTCGCCTTTCCCGGCCATACCGAGTTCCTGGCCCATCTGGCCGGCGCCGACGAGGTGGTGATGATGCTGGCCTCGGACCGGCTGCGCGTCGTGCCGGTGACGATCCATATCGCCATCGCCGATGTGCCCGCCGCCCTGACGCCCGGGCTGCTGGAACGGCGCATCCGCATCACCCACGCGGCGCTGGTGTCCCAGTTCGGCATCGCCAAGCCACGGCTCGCCGTTGCCGGCCTGAACCCCCATGCCGGCGAAGGCGGGCGCATGGGCAAGGAGGACGCCGCAGTGATCGCCCCGGTCCTGGATCGCCTGCGGGCCGAGGGCATGGACCTGCGCGGCCCCCTGCCTGGGGACACCATGTTCCACGAGCGCGCCCGCGCGGGCTATGACACGGCGATCTGCATGTACCACGACCAGGCGCTGATCCCGATCAAGACGCTGGATTTCGACGAGGGCGTGAACGTCACCCTGGGCCTGCCCTTCGTGCGCACCTCGCCCGACCATGGCACCGCCTTCGACATCGCGGGCAAGGGCCTCGCCAACCCCTCGTCGACACTGGCGGCATTGCGCATGGCGGCACGGTTGAGCACCGCCTGACCGGCGATTGGGGCTCTGCCCCCTTGGCCTTCGGCCAATTCCCCCGAGGTATTTGGAAAACCAAAGAAG
>NZ_JARAMO010000285.1:0-11540 GCF_028807275.1 Mameliella sp. AT18 | reverse complement strand
ACCGCAGGGAGACGGGGGCAGAGCCCCCTATTTCCGGTTGCAGTCGGGCGCCGAGCCCGGGTGGAAATCAATCAGTCACAGTCTGCGGCAGGTCGAAGATCTGGCCGGGATAGATCAGGTCAGGGTCGCGGATGCGGTCGCGGTTGGCCTCGTAGATGCGGACATATTGCATCCCGTCGCCGTAGCGCTGGCGAGAGATCCCCCAGAGCGTGTTGCCCGGCTGGATCGTCACGCTGCGCACCGGGCCTGCTCCCTCGGAGACCACCCGTTCCAGCACCGTGGCGCTCTCGCGCAGAAACGGGCTTTCGACTCGGGCGATGACCTGGCCGCGTTCGTTGATCTGGTCGACGCGCAACACGTAGGTGCCCTGGTCGACCTCGGGCAGTTGCACCCGCCAGCGGCCATCCTCGCGGATGCGCGAGGTGGTGACGGGGGTGTTGTCCAGGTAGATCCGCACGAAGGCCGCGGTCTTGCCCCGGCCCGAGAGCAGCACGTCGCCCTCGTCGTCATAGCTGATCGAGTCGAGTGCCACGTCGCCCGGCGCGATGGGCGCGGTCGACAGCGCCTCGATCCCGCGCGGCGAGGACAGCAGGACGGCGGGGGGCAGCGCAGTCGGCGGGGCGTCGCCCACGTCCGGTTCGGCCCGCGCGGTGATCACAGGGTCATCCCCGGCGCGCGGAGCGGCGGTTCCGGCAACGGGCACCGCGCCATCGGGGCTGGCTGGGTCGCGCGTGCTGGCGCGGGGCGCGGTCGGGTCCTGGCTGTCCACCGGCGCCTGCGTGCCCGGAAGGCCGCCGGGACGCGGCGGGGCGCCGGCGATGGCAGGCCCCGGATCGGTGCCCGGCAGAGGGCCGCGCTGGGGGGCGCCGTTCCACTTGGGCGCACCCAGCGGGTCGGGACCGGCGCCGACCTCGGGCTGCGGATCGACCCGGGCCAGCTGATCGCCCGGCGCGGGCGGCGCGCCCTCGGGATCGACGGGACCGGCATCGGGACCGGCGGTGGCCAGCGGGGCATCACCGGCAGGCGCATCCACGTCCGGTTCCTGTTCCAGGATCGGGCCGGTGGCCACGGGCGTTTTCGGCTGGCGTTCAGGCGTCAGGTCGGCGGCGGCCACCTGTCGCGGCGCGACGATGACCTCGCCCTCGGACAGGACGGTGCGTTCCTTGGCGGTCTGGCGCAGGGTGATCACGGCGCCTTGGTCCGGCGGCAGGTTGAGGAAGGTCGTGAATTTTCCGTCGCCACCGATCTTGAGCTTTTCGACCGGCTCGCCGTTCACGATCACCTCGAGCAGGGCGCCCGGTTCACCGCCGCCCGCGATCAGCGAAAAGCCGTCGGTTTCGGCCCGTACCACGTCAAAGCTGGGGCGGATCACTGCCTCGTCGCCATCCAGCAGCAGTTCCTGCACCGGCGCCGCGTCGGGATCGAAGAGCGGCAGGAGCGCACCTGCCGCCTCCGGTGCCTCGGGGTCGGGGGACTCGGCCTCGGGTCTGTCTGGATCGGGCCTGTCGGGATCGGGGGCCTCTGCCACGGGGGCGGCTGCGGCGACGGTTTCGTCGGGGGCATCGTCCGGGGCCGGACCGGGCACGGTCTGGTCCGGCGCGGGGCCATCGGGATCGACCGCTGCGATCGAGACATCCGGCGCCGCGGCCTCTGCCCCTTCGGCAGGGGTCGGGGCCGGCGCGTCCGGTGCCTCTGCCGGGACAGGAGCATCGGCGGTATCCAGCGGTGGCGCCACCGGATCGGTCTCCTCTGCCGGGTCAGCCGGATCCGGGCCATCCGCGGTTTCGACCGGGCGGGTTGCGGGATCGGGCTTGTCCACCGTGGCCGAGGGCGCAGGCACGGGATCGTCGCTCTTGACCGGGTCTGCGGACGGCTTGACAACTGTCGAGGCCGCCAGCGGCGTGTCGGGCGCGTCGACGCTGGGAACCGGCGGCGCATCCGGCGCGGCGACCACCGGATCGGGAGCCGGTCCATCGGGCGTTGCGCCCCAGGGCGGGTCGATCATGCCGGTGGCGACCATGACAGTCACCGCCCCGGCAGTGCCGGCGCCGGCGAGGGCCAAGTAGAGTGCGATCTTGCTCATGGCAGCCTTCCGAATGACAGCGCCTGCGGCCTCGGCCCCCCAGCGGGGCCACAGGATGGTTGAGCGTTTATAAACCACAGGCTACGAAGCGTCAAAAGTCGTTTTTTCTGCAAGCCTTGGAGCCTGAAATGTCCACCATGTCCATCTGCGTCTACTGCGGTTCCCGCAAGGGGGGAAATCCCGACTATGCGGCAGAGGCCACCGCCCTGGGCGAGGCGCTGGCGCAGGAAGGCTGGCGGCTGGTCTACGGCGCGGGCGACGTGGGCCTGATGGGGCTGATCGCGCGTGCCACGCAGGCCGCTGGCGGAGAGACTTTCGGCGTGATCCCCACCCATCTCCTGCAGCTGGAGGTCGGCAAGACCGATCTGACCAGTTTCGTCGTCACCGAGACCATGCACGAGCGCAAGAAGGTCATGCTGATGAACGCCGACGCGGTGGTGGTCATGCCCGGCGGCGCGGGGTCGCTGGACGAGTTCTTCGAGGTACTGACATGGCGCCAGCTGGGCCTGCATGCGAAACCCATCATATTGCTGGACGTGGCCGGCTACTGGGAACCGCTGAAGGCACTGATGCAGCATGTCGTGGACACCGGCTTTGCCGATCCCTCGTTGCTGGAATTCGTTCAGAGCGGCGGTTCGGCGGAGGATGTCATGACACTTCTGCGGCGCGCCCTGTCCTGAGCAAACCCCGCGACCGAGTAGATCGCCAGCGCGGCCCAGATCAGGCCGAAGGCGATGAGGTGGAAGGGGGTCAGCGGCTCTTTGAAGATGACCACGGCGCAGAGGAATTGCAGCGTCGGATTGAGGTATTGCAGCACGCCCAGCGTGGTCATGTTGACCCGCTGCGCCGCGGCCGAGAAGAGCACCAGCGGCAGCGCCGTCAGCAAGCCGGAAAAGACCAGCAGGCCCGAGGTATAAAGGTCATCGCCAAAGATCGCCTTGTCCTGCAGTTCCAGCACCGCAAGCCAGCCCAGGGCAAAGGGCGCCAGCAACAGCACCTCCCCCGTGACAGACACGACCGGACCGACGGAAAGCCGTTTCTTCACAATGCCGTAGATGCCGAATGTCGTGGCCAGGACCAGCGCGATCCAGGGGGCCGCCCCCAGCCCCCAGGTCAGCTGCGCCACCGCCAGCGTGGCCAGCCCCACGGCGACCCATTGCAGCGTCGACAGCCGTTCGCGCAGGACGACGACCCCAAGCAGGACAGCGACCAGCGGAAAGGTGTAATAGCCCAGCGAGGTTTCACGCACCTGGCCGATCTGCACCGAGAGGATAAAGAGGAACCAGTTGGCGGTGATCATCAGCGCCGCGATAGCGGTGATCAGCGCGGCCCTTGGCCGACCGACCGCGCCGCGCAGCTCTCGCAGTCGGCCCTGCACCGCCAGCAGCCCGGCAAAGACGATCAGCGACCAGAAGGTGCGATGCGCCAGGAGTTCCAGCGGCGGGACGTGCAGCAGCAGCTTGTAGTAGATCGGCGAAAGCCCCCAGATCGAACAGGCGCCGATCATCAGGAGGATGCCTTGGGTCTGGGGGGGCATGGTCGTCTCCGGTCAGTGCCCCTGCCCTACAGAGCCGCGCCGACCACTGCAAGCCGACGCGACGGCTGCTCAGCCACCTGCCCCGCCGCGCAGCCAGCGCCGCACCCGCCATGCCCCGAACAGCGCCGGGACCAGGGTGATCAGCCCGATGCAGAGAATCGTCAGCGGCAGCGCCCAGAGGTGTTCGAACAGGGGCAGCCTGACATTGCCCCTGGTCTCGGGATTGAACAGGATCTCGTGCCGCGATCCGATCTCGAACCCCCAGTTGGCCGAGGACTGTCCCAGGCTGGCCTCGGTCATCTCGCCCTCGCGGAATTCATAGCGGAAGACCGGGCCATAAACCGTATGGTTGCCCGCCCAGGGGGTCCAGTCCTCCCACTCGTAGACGCGCACCACCTCGCCGGTGGTGCGGTCCGCGCGCGACACGAAACTGACGCTGTCATAGGCCAGCAGCGCCGCCGTCGCCAGGAACAGCACCGGCGTCACGAAGATCAGCAGCCAGACCCGCCAGGACACCTGCCGCCGCCCGTCCGGATGCGTCCGCCACAAGAATTGCTGGCTCTGGTTCATCTGGACGATCAGGTTGCGCAGCATCGTGCCCCCCATGTCTGACCTGTCCCCGACCGTGCCGGACTGCCGTCCGGGCGATCCACGAAAGCCCCTGTCGTATCCATGAAAAAATAACCTTCCCGAAATGCTGCCGACGGCCCGGATGGACCCGGGATAACCTTACCATAGGGCGTCCTTGCGCCCTTGTGAATCGTGGGGTTCCGGCTTTGGCGGCGTCCGGCATGAGGATTGTCGCACGGTCCATATCCGCATAGCCTGTCAGGGCAAGACAGCGGGAGACCAGCGATATGGGGGCATTTGTCATCGGCCAGATGCAGATTCACAGTCGGGACTGGATGGAGGCCTATTTCGCCAAGATCCCGGCGGTTGTGGCCGCCCACTCGGGCGAATTCCTTGTCCGGGGTGGCGCACCGGAACACCTAGAGGGGGACAATCCCCTGCCCGACGCGGCCTTCATCCTCGCCTTTCCGGACCGTGACCATGCCAGGGCATTCTGGAATTCCGCCGAGTTCCAGGAGCTTGCCCGGCTGCGGCGCAGTGGATCGTCGCTGAACGCCGTGCTGGTGGACCGGCTTGCCTAGGATCACACGAAAAACGCCCCCGCAGCAATCTGCGAGGGCGTCTTTCTCATCCGGTCGGGGCGCGCACGGCCCCGCACATGGGATTACAGGCGCGAAGCCACGTTTTCCCAGTTCACCAGGTTGTCGAGGAAGTTGGTCAGGTAGGCCGGACGCTTGTTGCGGAAGTCGATGTAGTAGGAATGCTCCCACACGTCGCAACCCAAGAGCGCGGTCTGGCCAAAGCACAGCGGGTTCACGCCGTTCTCGGTCTTGGTGACCTTCAGGCCGCCGTCGGTGTCCTTGACCAGCCAGCACCAGCCCGAGCCGAACTGGCCCGCGCCCGCGGCGGAGAACTGCGACTTGAACTCGTCGACGGTGCCGAAGCTGTCCTTGATGGCCGCTTCCAGCTCGGACGGCATGGCGTTCGGGCCGGGGCCCATCATTTCCCAGAACTGCATGTGGTTCCAGTGCTGCGAGGCATTGTTGAAGATGCCCGACTGCGCCACGGCGCCCGCGTCATAGGTGCCCTTGACGATCTCTTCGAGGCTCTTGCCTTCCCACTCGGTGCCGGAGATCAGCTTGTTGCCGTTGTCGACATAGGCCTTGTGGTGGATGTCGTGGTGGTATTCCAGCGTCTCCTGGCTCATGCCCTGGCTGGCCAGTGCGTCGTGCGCATAGGGAAGATCGGGAAGTTCGAAAGACATGGTTCACCCCTTCGTGATGTGGCGGTTCATTGCCCCAATAGGTGTCCCCCTTCCCGCCGAAGGTCAACCCTGCCTCGGTCCCCAAAGGTGACTTCAAGGAGAAAGTTTTGTCGGCAAACAGTTTCCCGCCCTGTTGAAAAGCGGCCCCTTCCCACGGGGTTGCGCCGTCACGTTGACCTTTCCGCTGGCCTTGAGGAATGTCGCGCGATAATCCAGCAGCAGCCGCCGGTTCCCCGAGGCGCGCACTTCCAGCTCCCACGAGACGGTCACCCGCGAGCGGTTGTCCCGGATCAGCTGCCCTTCGACCGGAACGCCGTCGTTGAAAACCAGGATCGAGGCGTCAGAGACCACCACGCGATCGATGGCCCGGTCCAGCGCGATGAAGATCATCGGCTGAATCCACTGGCGTTCTGACGTGCCGTCGATCCGGCAATGATAGGCCATCTTTTCCGCCGCCGCGCCCCCGGAGAGGGCGGCCAGGAAGAAAGCGGACAGGATGAGGCGGCGCATGGCGGCTCCGTTTCGGGGTGGGCCCGGCCACTATCGGCAGAGCCGCCCGCCAAGGCAACCGCCCTGCCCGGTCAGCCGGCGTGAAACCCCACGAAGGCGTCGGGATCGGCGGCGGTGCAGAGCAGGTTGAACATGTACTCCGCAACCGAGCGGAAGCAGAAGACCTGCGCCGTGGTGTCGTCCACCAGCCAGACACCCGCAGCCACCTGCGCGAACCGGGTGCGGCGCAATTCGCCCACCGGCAGGGCGTCACGGGCAAAGTCCACCGGGGCCAGCTTGGCCAGCACGTCGCGCAGCTGCGTGCCGCGCAGCCGGAACATCGCCCTCATGTCCGAGACATTCTCGACCAGCGCGTGCTGCCCCTGCAGGGCCTCGGACAGTTGCGCGCAGGCGCGCGCGGCCTGTCGGTGGGGCACCAGCAGCAGCAGTTCGTCCGGCGACATCCAGAGCACCCCGCTTTCGCCCAGAACCTGCGCGCCGCGCATGTCGGGCATGAGCAGCCCGGTCAGGCTGGTAACGGCCTCTTGCAGGGATGCATCCGCCAGGTCCCCGCGCAGGGCGATCATGCCCTGCGGCCCGGTCTCGCGGACGTCCACCAGGCCCTCGTATTGTGCGCCGCCGAGCGGCAGAACCGGATCAGACATTCTGCTTCTCTCCTTCGGGGTCAAAGAACACCGGGCTGACGATCCTGGCGTCGACCACGGTCTCGCCATCGTCCTTGATGAATGGAATGATCTCTCCCATCCGGTCGGGGCCATTGTGGACTAGGCCCATCGCGATCCCCTTGCCCAGCGTCGGCGAGTGATAGGTCGAGGTCACCCGGCCCTGCGTGTTGCGCTGGCCGTTGGCGTTCTTGCCGGGCGCCACGGCATAGGCCCCATCCGGCAGGACAGAGCCGTCAACGGTTTCCAGCCCGACCAATTGCCAGCGGTTCGGATCGGCCATGTGGTTGCGGGTCTGCGCGCGCTTGCCCAGATAGTCTTCTTTCTTTTTCGAGATCGCCCAGTGCAGGCCCAGGTCCTGCGGGATCACCGTGCCGTCGGTCTCGTCCCCGATCATGATGAAGCCCTTCTCGGCCCGCATGACGTGCAGCGCCTCGGTGCCGTAAGGCGTGATGTTCCATTCCTTTCCGGCTTCGACGACGCGGTCCCAGAAGGCGCGGCCAAGGTTCGCGGGCACGGCGATCTCGTAGCTGAGTTCGCCCGAGAAGGAGATCCGGTAGACCCGCACGGGGAACCCCGCCAGCGTGCCGTCGGCCCAGGCCATGAAGGGCAGCATGTCCTTGCCGACATCCATGCCGCCCAGCTTTTCCAAGAGCTTGCGCGCGTTGGGGCCGACCACGGCGACCTGCGCGAATTGCTCGGTCACGTTGGCGGTATAGACTTTCCAGTCCCACCATTCGGTCTGCAGCCATTCCTCCATGTGGGCATGGATGCGGTCCGCGCCGCCGGTGGTGGTGTGGCAGAGGAAGGTGTCCTCGTCGATCCGTGCCACCACGCCGTCATCGGTCAGAAAGCCGTTTTCCGTGCACATCAGCCCATAGCGGCAGCGGCCCGGTTTCAGCGTGCTCATCATGTTGGTGTAAAGCATGTCGAGAAAGCGCCCCGCATCCGGCCCTTTCACGATGATCTTGCCAAGAGTCGAGGCATCGAGCAGGCCGAGGCTCTCGCGGGTGGCCAGCACCTCGCGGTGGACCGCGTCGTGCTTGCTCTCCCCCTGTTGCGGATAGCAGTAGGGGCGGCGCCAGTGGCCAACCGGCTCCCATGCGGCGCCGTGTTTCTCGTGCCAGGCGTGCATCGGCGTCTTGCGGATCGGCTGGAATATCTCGCCGCGCGCCTCACCCGCGATGGCCCCCATGCTGATGGGCGTATAGGGCGGGCGAAAGGTTGTGGTGCCCACCTGCGGGATCTCTTCACCCAGTGACGCAGAAAGGGTCGCCAGACCGTTGATGTTGCTAAGCTTCCCCTGATCCGTGGCCATGCCCAGGGTGGTATAGCGCTTGGTATGCTCGACGCTTTCATAGCCCTCGCGGGCGGCCAGCTGCACGTCCGAGACCTTGACGTCGTTCTGGTAGTCCAGCCACGACTTCATGCGCAGATCATCCCAGGCGTTTTCCGGCATCAGCCAGACGGGACGCAGCGGCGCTTCCTCTGCGCTCTCGCCCTTGGGAGGGGCAAAGCGGCGGGGTTTGCCGCCGGCGGCCTTGCTGGCGGTTTTTCCTGCCCTGTCAGCACCTTCCAGAACGCTCTTGAGGTCCATTTCGCCATTGGCGCTGCCCGTCACGGTGACGAAAGGCAGACCGTCGTGGCTGGTCGGGGCTCGTTCGGGATCGGGGCGGAAAAAGGCGCGCTCTTCGTCCCAGGTCAGCTTGCCACCGCAATGGGACCAGAGGTGTACCACCGGCGACCAGCCACCCGACATGGCCACGGCATCGCACTTGATCTCTTCCAGCATGGCGCCGCCGCCGGCCATCGCGCAAATCGCCACGCCAGTGACGCGCTTGCCGCCCTTGACCTTGGCGATGGCCCGGCCGGTTTCGACGCGGATGCCCAGCGATTTCGCCTCTTCCATCAGCGCGCCGCCGCCCATCTGGCGCGCGTCGATCACTGCCGGCACCTGCACCCCCGCCTGTTTCAGGGCGATGGCCGTGCGGTAGGCGTCGTCGTTATTGGTGACGACGACGGTCTTCTGGCCCGCAACGACGCCGTAGTTCACGAGGTAATCGCGCATGGCAGAGGCCAGCATGACGCCGGGAATGTCGTTTCCGGCAAAGCTCAGCGGCCGCTCGATGGCGCCGGTCGCGGTCACGATCTGTTTCGCGCGGATGCGCCACAACCGGTGGCGCGGGCCTTTCATGAAAGGCGCGTGATCGGTCAGACGCTCGTAGCCCAGCAGGTAGCCGTGGTCATAGACCCCTGCCCCCATGCTGCGGGTCCGCAGCGTCACATTTTCCATGCCTTCAAGGGCTTCTACGGTCCTGTTCACCCAGTCCCCGGGCGTCATCCCGTCGATCGAACCGCCATCCACCGGCGCACGCCCACCCCAATGGGCCGTCTGTTCCAGGACCAGCACCTTGGCGCCGGAGTCCGCCGCCGCCTTGGCCGCCTGCAGCCCGGCCACGCCGCCGCCGATCACGACGACATCAACGAAGGCATGGAAATGCTCGTAGGTGTCGGGGTCGCGGGTTTCCGGGTCCGGCGCGCGGCCCAGCCCCGCCGACTGGCGGATGAAGGGTTCGTACAGGTGCTTCCAGAAGGGGCGCGGGTGGATGAACATCTTGTAGTAGAAACCCGCCGTCAGGAAGCGCCCGAACAGCCCGTTCAGCGCGCCGATGTCATAGTCGAGCGAGGGCCAGTGGTTCTGCGACGTGGCCTGCAACCCGTTGAACAGCTCTGTCGTCGTGGCGCGCTGGTTGGGCTCATGCCTGTTGTCTCGCCCGAGATTGACCAGCGCGTTGGGTTCCTCGGCGCCGGAGGCGACCATGCCGCGCGGACGGTGATACTTGAAGCTGCGCCCCACCAGCATCTGGTCATTGGCCAGGAGAGCCGAGGCCAGCGTGTCGCCCTCGTGGCCCCGGAAGGTCTTGCCGTTGAAGGTGAACCGGATGTCGCTGCTGCGGTCGACCAGGCGGCCGCCTGTGGTGAGACGGGTGCTCATGTCTCAGGGCTCCACGCTGTGAGGACGATAAATTTTGGGGTATTTTTGCCAAGAAGAAACATCAGGACAGCTCTCTCCACGTCCAGCCGGGGCGTTTGGCGGTGATCGCGTCGCGGATCTTTTTCGGCGGCTCAGAGGTCTGGGCGGGATAGGTGCCGAAGACCTCCAGCGTCATGGTACAGCGCGCGGCGTGGAACCACTTGCCGCAGCCGTTGACGTGGCGCCAGCGTTCGAAATGCACGCCCTTGGGGTTTTCCCGCATGAAGAGGTAGGATTCGAAGTCCGCGTCCGAGGAACCGGGGCCGAAGCGTTTGAGATGCGCCTCGCCGCACGCGTGCAGTTCGGTTTCATCGGCTTGGACGCCGCAATAGGGGCATTTGAGGGTCAGCACTGGTTAGTTTCCTTGGAGAAAAAGCCGAAAGGTATTGTGTTGGCGCCGCTATTGTAGGTGACTAATCGGCCACAGCCCTGAGTCGACCTGTCAAGATATTGACGCACCGGCCCTTCCATAACAAAATATAGTGGCGAATTGGGATGGCGGCTTATCGTTGGAAACATACATTTTGCGCCCTGGCGGGGCGCCTTGCTAATCCTTGAGCGAATCAATGAGCAGGACCTGAAAGCATGAAACTCAACAACTATCTCCATAGCTTGAATTGGGATTTGTCTAAGACTCGGCAAGCGATTGCAGGCTTGGAACCCCTTTTTGAAGTCCGGGAAAGAACTGTTTTGGAAAAGGAGTCTGAGCTTCGGCAGGCATACGAGGAGTTGCGTGAAGTCAGCATTGCAATATCGACTTTGCGACAACACGAAGGAGAACTGCTTTCTGATATACTCGAAGGCTCGGATATTGGCGACTGGAGGCATTAGTGCGCCACCCCCGCCGCGACCGACTCATCAATGAATTTCCCCTCACCGAAGCGCCACATGGAGAATTCCTCGCACAAGGACGACTCTCCCCGCGCCATCAGTTCGGCAAAGCCCCAGCCCGAGCCGGGGATCGCCTTGAACCCGCCCGTGCCCCAGCCGGCGTTGATGAAACAGCCCTCCAGCGGGGTTTTCGACAGGATCGGAGAGCGGTCGCCGGTGACGTCCACGATCCCGCCCCATTGCCGCAGCATTTTCAGCCGCGAGACCATCGGGAAGGTCTCGACCAGGGCGCGCACGGTTTCCTCGATGTGGTGGAAACTGCCGCGCTGGGTATAGGCGTTGTGCCCGTCGGTGCCGCCGCCGATGACCATCTCACCCTTGTCGGATTGGCTCATGTAGCCGTGCACGGTGTTGGCCATGACGACGCAATCCATGATCGGCTTGATCGGCTCTGACACCAGCGCCTGCAGCGGCACGGATTCGATGGGCAGGCGAAAGCCCGCCCTGGCGGCCATGTCGCCCGAGTGTCCGGCCACGACGATGCCCAGCTTTTCACAGGAAATGTCGCCTTTTGTGGTCTGCACCCCGGTGACGCGCCCGCCCTCCTGGCGCACGCCCGTCACCTCGCATTTCTGGATGATGTCCATGCCCATTGCGGAACAGGCGCGGGCATAGCCCCAGGCCACGGCGTCGTGGCGCGCGGTGCCGGCGCGTTCCTGCCAGAGCGCCCCCAGCACGGGGTATCGCGGCCCGTCGAGGTTGATGATCGGCACGATCTCCTTGACCTCGCGCGGGGTGATGAAGCGCGTCTCGACCCCCTGCAGGGCGTTGGCATGGGCGGTGCGCAAATAGCCGCGCACCTCGTGCTCTGTCTGGGCCAGCATCATGACGCCGCGCGGGCTGAACATGACGTTATAGTTCAACTCCTGGCTCAGCGTCTCGTAGAGGCTGCGCGCCTTTTCATAGATCGCGGCAGAGGGATCCTGAAGATAGTTCGAGCGGATGATCGTGGTGTTGCGCCCGGTGTTGCCGCCGCCCAGCCAGCCCTT
>NZ_JARAMO010000284.1:0-24260 GCF_028807275.1 Mameliella sp. AT18 | reverse complement strand
GGAGCGGCACCAGAGCGTGACAGGTCCAAGACTCCCAAAACGTCGTGCCTCCCGAGCCGGCGGTTCTTGCGGAGCTAAGCAAACGATAACCTACCTCTTCTAAGACGACCGAACCTACAGTTGCTTCTTGGGAGAAGAATGGCTCATAACGACCGTGACAAGGTGTCGGCGTCGCAAAGATTTAGGCGCTAACGGTTTGTTATCCCGGTTGCTTTGTCAGCTTCGACATCATCCGGCATTTCCCTCAAAAAACTGTGCCCCTTCTGTAATCGTCGGCCGAGCGTCTCGACAAATCCCTCGAAGCGCTCCCGGCCTTTGATCTGGGCTGACGACTGGGCGTCCTCAGGGAGTGGCGGCGTGATCGTCAGCCAGAACCGGATAAAAAGAGCTAGCGTCTCAGCGCTGATCCCCACATCCCGCTCCAGGCGTTGGACCTGACGCGTCAGACGGTCGAGCCTACGCGTGAACGCGGCCTCCATCCGATCGGACCCGTCGGGTGACAGAAACGACGCGACGGCGGCCTCGACGATGGCGGAACGGGACAGGCCCTTGCGATCAGCGAGATCGGCGATCTGCTTCAGCATCTCCGGCGGGAAATAGACATTCATCCGGCTGCGCATGGTCTGGCCCTCACAATTCAATGCCGTCTTTTGGGTCCAAGGTCGCCTGCCGCGCGATCTGGCGGCCCTGCTGACGAAATGCCCGTGCCTGCTTCGCGGGCTCGTCGGCATCGTCCTCAAGCAGGTCGAACTCCCTCGACGGTTTCGGCTCTTTGGGCGGCGGCACGACGTCTTCATATTCAGGTAGGTCCGGCTGTCGCCGCATTCCGCCATTCGCGGCGTCTTCGGAGTCCGCGTCATCATTCGAGGCGCGCATTGCAGTCGGCGTGACGATGTGATCGGCCCAGGTATCGTCTCTTTCGGGCGGGGTGGTTTTGGACGGGTCGGGTGGTGCTGAGATTCTCTCCGTGAACCTTGCGTCTTCATAGTAGCGAGCCTTCTTCGCCCGGATCGGTGGCAAGCCCGCGACCATGACGATCTCGTCCGTGGCCGGAAGCTGCATGACCTCGCCGGGTGTGAGCAACGCCCTGGCCGTCTCCTGCCGCGACACCATGAGATGCCCCAGCCATGGCGAGAGCCGGTGGCCTGCATAGTTTTTCATGGCCCGCATCTCTGTCGCCACGCCAAGCGCGTCCGAAACGCGTTTGGCCGTGCGTTCGTCATTGGTCGCGAAGCTCACGCGAACATGACAGTTGTCCAGGATCGCATTGTTCGGCCCATAGGCCTTCTCGATCTGGTTGAGAGATTGGGCGATTAGGAAGGCCTTCAGCCCATAACCAGCCATGAAGGCGAGGGCGCTCTCGAAGAAATCGAGCCGACCGAGTGCCGGAAACTCGTCGAGCATGAGCAACACGCGTCGGCGCCGGTTCGTGGCCTGCAGGTCCTCGGTCAGCCGCCGTCCGATCTGGTTTAATATCAGACGGATGAGCGGTTTGGTGCGCGAAATGTCGGACGGCGGCACCACCAGATAGAGGGTGGCAGGCTGTTCTCCGTCGATCAGATCGGCGATGCGCCAGTCGCACTGACGGGTGACCTTCGCCACCACAGGATCGCGATAGAGCCCGAGGAACGACATGGCGGTGGAGAGAACGCCGGAGCGTTCGTTGTCGGCTTTGTTCAGAAGTTCCCGCGCCGCAGACGCGACCACCGGATGGGGGCCGGCATCGCCCAGGTGCGGCGTCGCCATCATTGCCTTGAGCGTAGCCTCGATCGGCCGCTTTGGGTCGGAAAGGAACGCGGCGACGCCCGCGAGGGTCTTGTCCGGTTCGGCATAGAGCACGTGGAGGATGGTGCCGACCAGAAGTGAGTGGCTGGTCTTCTCCCAATGGTTGCGCCGCTCGAGCGACCCTTCCGGGTCGACCAGAATGTCGGCGACGTTCTGGACGTCTCGGACTTCCCAGTCGCCGCGGCGAACCTCGAGCAGGGGATTGTAGGCGGTCGAAGCCGGGTCGGTCGGATCGAAGAGAAGCACACGGCCGTGCCTTGACCGAAAACCGGCAGTCAAATCCCAGTTCTCGCCCTTGATGTCATGGACGATGGCCGAGCCGGGCCAGGTCAGGAGAGTAGGGACGACTAGGCCGACACCTTTGCCCGAGCGCGTTGGCGCAAAGCAAAGTACGTGCTCGGGCCCGTCGTGTCGAAGGTAGTTCTCCGCGAACTTGCCGAGTACGACGCCGTCCGATCCGAGGAGACCGCTCTTGACGACTTCTTTCGCCTCGGCCCAGCGTGCGGACCCGTAGGTGATGACGTCCTTGGCTTCCCGCGCCCGCCAAACTGACATCAGGATGGCTACGCCGACCGACAGGAAACCACCCGAGGCTGCGATAACTGCGCCTTCTACAAAGATCGGCGGCGCATAGGCGTCATAGGCATACCACCACCAGAAGAAGGCTGGCGGATAGTAAAAGGGGAAGCCCACCAGATCGAACCAGGGCGTTCCGAGTTGAGGCTGAAACCCAAGCCGCCAGGCAACCCACTCCGTTGCGCCCCATGTGGTGGTGAGGACAATGAGGAAGACGACGGCGATTTGGCCCCAAAGGATCTTGGTTGCGGACATGGTCATATATGATGACCTTTGGACCGGCCGCTTTTGCAAGCCAAGTCGCGTAGTCGTCAAAAGAATGGCGGTTGTTGCGCACATAAAGGATGGATCGAATGCCTGCCGACCCGGAAAATGGCATCAGCCATTCCGGCGGGCTCGCGGCAGGGTGGCAAACGCCGGCGTAACCGTCGCGCTATGTAGAATGCCGCTTTGAACTGGAACGGGAATGCCGTTAGATTTCCGAGCGATGAGGATTTTTGCGCGAACACTTTGGGGGACGAGTATTGGCTTGGGATTCAGGACTTGATCAGGGCAGTGTTGCATTCGGCATCGCGGCTGCACCGGAACCACGGGTTCGAGTGATCGCGGGACCGGGGACGGGAAAATCGTTCGCGATGAAACGACGCGTGGCTCGGCTACTCGAGTCGGGGATCGACCCGAACGAGATACTGGCGGTCACCTTTACGCGCGTGGCCGCCGAGGACCTGCACCGGGAGCTGCAGAAACTGGATACGCCCGGCTGCGAGGAACTTAAGGGGCAAACCTTGCACAGCCTCGCGATGCGAATCCTCGCTCGGAAGCACGTGCTGGAGGCCGTCGGCCGCGCACCTCGGCCCCTGAACACGTTCGAGACGAAGGCGATGATTTGCGATATCGCCGATGCCAATGGCGGGAAGCGCTTGGTTAAGAGGTTGATCCAAGGCTACACGGCAGCCTGGGCTCAGAGCCAGGGAGACGAGCCGGGCTTCGCGAAAACCGAGGAGGAAAAGCAGTTCCAGTCCGATCTGCTGGACTGGCTAGATTTCCACCAGGGCATGCTGATCGGCGAGCTTATCCCGTATCTAGTCCGCTACTTGAAGGACAACCCGGCCGGCGCCGAACGGAAGGAGTTCAGGCATCTCTTGGTGGACGAGTTCCAGGACCTTAATATGGCCGAACAAACAGCCCTCGTTTACCTTGGCGAGACCGCGGAGGTTTGCATCGTCGGCGATGACGATCAGTCGATTTACAGCTTTAAGAATGCCTATCCCGACGGCATCCGGGAATGGAAGGATCTCCACCCGGGGTGCGCCGATCTCGAAATGGCGGACTGTCATCGGTGCCCCACGACGGTCGTCGATATGGCGAACGCGCTCATCGCAGTCAACCAAAACCGGCTGCCCCGCGCCCTAAACCCGCTGCCGGAAAAGGGTCCGGGGGAGGTGGCCATCGTACAAGTGCCCTACCTCTCCAGCGAGGCAAAGTGGATCACAAAAAAGGTGACGGACCTGCTCGCGAACGGCGTGCACCCAAGCGAGATCATCATTCTCGTCCAGCGCGCCGTCGCGGGGCGCCCCATTCTCGATGCGCTGAAACAGGCGGGTGTTCCCGCCAAGTCTTATTATGAGGAAAGCCAGCTCGATTCCGAGGCCGCGCAGGAGCGCTTCGCCACCTTCAAGCTCCTGCTCAACACCGAGGATCGGGTGGCGCTTCGATACCTGTTGGGCGCGGGCGACAACGATTTCCGCCGGAGGCCCTACGCTCGGGTGCGCGCGCATTGCGAGAGCAGCGGAGACAGCCCGTGGACCGCGATGCAGAAGCTGGCCGATGAGGTGTTGGCGCTTCCCCACACCAAACCGCTGGTGGAGCGTTTCAAGACGATCAGAGCTGAACTGGATGCGCTGGAAGGATTGAAGGCGGATCTGCCCGCTTTCATCGACGCTCTCTTCCCAACTGACGACGAGAATTTGTCGGAGTTGCGTGAGCTGGCGCTGGCGCAGATGGAAACGGTCGCCGCGCCGGAGGAATTGCTCGGCGGTATGATGGAGGAAATTACGCAACCCGATATCCCTCCCACGGTCGAAGAGGTGCGGCTCATGAGCCTTCATAAGAGCAAGGGCCTAAGCTCGCCCTTCGTTTTCGTCGCCGGTTGCGTGGAGGGTATTTTGCCGGCCGCGCCTGATCCGGACTGGCCGAAGGAAGTGAAGGATGCCGCCCTCGAGGAAGCGCGAAGGCTCTTCTATGTCGGGATCACGCGCGTGAAATCCGACTTGGCGAACGGTCGCCCGGGTAGTCTCTTCATCAGCTACCCGCAGCAGATGACCATCAAGGACGCCTACGGCGCCAACGTGGCGTTCAAGACAAAATCCGGCCCAATGGCGAACCTCCTACCGAGCCGCTTCTTGGGCGAGCTCGGCGCGGCTGCGCCCAAACCCACGGCCGGAGGCGCGTGACGGAAGTTGGCGACACGGGAGGAACTATATGCCAAGTTTGGCATCACCGCCGAGGCGGGGCAGCTATTTGAGACCGAACTCGGCACGTTGATACTGTGCTCCCAGGCGCTCGAGCACGGATGGCACGTCGCGCCGGACGGAGAGATGGCGCGAGCTGCGCTGGACGAGATCGACAGGAGCACACTCGGGCGCCTCCTGCACATCCTCGAGAGTCGTGTCCGGCTTGAGGGAGGTGTCGAGGAAAGGTTCGCTTCAGCTCTTAAGGCGAGGAACCGCCTAAACCATGGCTTCTACGAAAGGCACAATTTCAAGATCCAGACCGACGAGGGGCGCGATGCGATGATGGTGGATCTGGAAGCCCTACACCAGGAACTGTTCCAAGCTTGGCGAATCGCCAGCGCTATGACCTCGCTCGTGTCGGAAATCATGCTGCATGATGCCGGACGAACGCCGTAGCAAAACCGCATCACCTCGATGTCATCTCAACCATTCGCGGTCTCACCTCTTTAGGCTCGCGACCTGATAAGCGACAAGAAACAGGCGATATTCGTGCTCCTCTTGACCGAGACAGTCCAAAGCGGCGCGACGAAGCCGCAGGTGCAAGGGTAGACAGCGCAACCCCGGCGGCAAATAGGCGGTGGGTCTTGATACCTCTTGGGCTGCGGTGGTGCTTTATCATCCGTAGCGACATGCACATCGTCGCTCAAATCAGGTTTGTCAGCGTGGTCATTTCATGCCCGGTTGTTGTCTCCATGAACACACTTTCTTCGAGCCGGGTAACTCGAGCCGCGCGTACGGCGAACATAAACGAGTCCCATGGTTGGAACACCTGTATCTCGCCGCCAGCTAGCATGGTGCCGGTGAAAGGCCTTACGTCCTGCTGCTCTATGGTCAGATGCGTCGGCGTCTCTGAGTTGAGATAGAAATGAGTGGCATCGCGCAGTGACGCTTTGGTGTGTACGCGAGCCGCCAGTTCACCGAACTGATGGGGTAGGACTGTCAGGCCCTCTAGGCCATACGGGCCTTTCTCGCCGTGAATCATCTGCAGCCCACCATCGTTTACGAAGGCGAGTCCCAACTTACCCAAGCGCATCGCGATCGACTGGCCGACAATGTCTGTAGAGAGATCAAAATCGTTGTCTGGACCGTCAATTCGATACCAATAGAGGGTAAAGGGGAACGTGCCGTGTAGAGCGCCAAACCTAGTGGGCTTTCGGGCACTTTGAAGTATTAGCTGACAATGGGCGAGTTCACCAATGAAATCGGCTGTCACGATGTTGCCCAGCGTTGGATCTTTTCGATCCAGCAGGAGTGCGGTTTCTTTGACCAAAATGCCGACAAGAATCTTGGACATCCAACGTGCCACGGTAAGCCTGTCTGCGCTGGTTTCAACATAACCGCGTTCAACTACCTCCTGCACTTCGGTCTCAATACGGGACAGGAACCCCGTATTGCATTCTGCACAGCAGGGAACGGTTAGACTGCGATAGGGAATAAAGGTGCCGTTGATTAGCGTAAGCCGCTCGTCAAATAGCCCGAACCTTGTTTGAAGCCACTTTGGGAACACGTGTTCGCCCACCCCTGTTGTCGGTGCCCCCCCCCGCAGACGAAGCAACGCCTTGTGCGGATATTGGCGCCGTTTACGGCACGTTCGACCTTCGCCATGACGTAGTCGCTGTGGGGGGCAGATCTTTTAACCTCAAACAAGTGGCTTGGCCTTCTACATTTGATGAGTGTCGTCTTCCGAGGCTGTAAGACAATAGTCCAGCTACCGCAGGCAATGCCAGATCGCATTTTCTCATCATCATTGGAGCCTCGAAATTCTACTTCATTTTGTCGCCCGAGAATCGATGGCGTCTGCCAATTTGCGCTTCGTGGTTTGCGAATCCGGAACTTTAGCCCGATCGGCTTGAAGGTCCTCTGTTTGCATCGCGGCGTCCAACGCTGCCGTGCCGCTTACGGCCAGCGTTCGGCGAGCCTCCCAAACCTAACGGCCTAAGCCCCGCTTTCGGCCGAAGATCCAGTCAACTCCGCCGCTACCTCGCACCAGCCCCGATACTTCTTGCCCCAGCTTCTTCTCAAGCGATGGCGACCAGGGGACGAGTTGGAAACCGAGCCCGCTATCGATCATGGCGAAGCGTCCGGAGGATAACGTCAGCCGTTGGCGATAGGTGCCGGCGACATGCTCACCGGACCCGGACTTCACATGGGGCAGTCCTGTTTCACCAGCGAGCTTTGCGGCCGCGGCGTCCAACTCGCGCCGGCGCAGTGTGTTGAGCAGATCGCGCTGCAGAATGATGCGCTGTCCCTGCCGGCGCGCAAACCCTTCCTCGGCGAGGTGTTCGGCGCGTTCCTTCATCGCAACGCCGACCTCGCCCCCGAATCCGCCGGTCGAGAGTGGCATCGGATCTCGTTCGACCAGACGGTGATCGAGCCAGGTGGCGCCGGGCGCACCGACCTGTGCGTTGAGATCGAGATCTGAGCGAAGCGCCAGCACGAGGGTCGGTCGCCGTTCATCCACCCTACCGAACTGTCGCACTTCGACGATACCGCCGAGGGGCGGTGCGTGCTCGAAGCTCTCAATGCCCCGGAAACGGACATGATGGGCACGGCCGTCGGTGCCGTCGATCACGGCATAGGCTTCGCCGGTCAATTCGTCATGTAAGCCTCGATCGACCAGCCGACCGATGATCGGCGACCCCGCTTCTCCGGTCTCGATCGCGAAGTCGCCGATGCCACGGTCCTGGCCGCGTTCGGCAAAGGCACGGTGCATGGTCTTGATGATGTCGCCCCGCATGCCGAGATCGCGCAGTTTTCGTTCGGCCTCGAGACCGACCATCCATTCGCCGGGACCGGCATGGGCGGCGAGCCCCATCTTCTCCAGATGCTTCAGGCGACCGATCATCAGCCGGCGGGTTTCGCCGGTGCTCATGTCGCCAGCATCCGGACGAAGATCGATAAGCCCGGTATCGTCGGCGGCGAAACGGATCTCGCGGTCGAGGCTCGTCCAGCGCTCGGCGGTTATCTCCTTTTCGAGCGGCGCGCGGATCTCGTGCTCCAGCTTGGGGCCGAGCTCCAGAGAAACCAGTTCCTCGCTGCGCGACCGCAGGCCGCGGCTGATATAGTCGCGCGAAATCACGAGATCGGCGCCGGTCTCGTCCATACCGCGCACCAGCAGGTGGACATGCGGGTTGTCGGTGTTCCAGTGATCGACGGCGACCCAGTCGAGCCTTGTGCCAAGATCGGATTCCATTTGCCGCGCGAGATCGCGGGTGAACGCCCTAAGGTCCTGCATGTCGGCAGCGTCCTCGGGCGAGACGATGAACCGGAAATGATGCCGATCATCCTCACAGCGCTCGGCGAAGGCGTAATCGTCTGCTCTGTCGTTCGTCGCATCGAACATGATGCCGCGCTCACCATCGCGGGTGACGCCCTCGCGCTTGAGATAGACGACATGGGCGGTGAGTGGTGCCGAACGAAACGCGCGGCCTTTGTGACGGACGACGCGGGCCTTGACGACGACGCGCCTGGAAGAGCTGAACAGACGGGCGCGAGCGAAACGTGTGCGGCCCCGGCCAAAGCTCGATCGGCCATAGCCGGACCCGCGGCCACCGGTTCCGGAACTCGAGACGTGGCCGGACTTCTTGGCGGCGCGGATCACCTGATTGATGAAGCCCTTCTGGCGGGGAACCCGTTTGTCGCGGATACGACCAGGACGGATATGGAAGTCACGCTCGTCACCGCTCATCGCCGCCCTTCCTCATACCGGGAACTGGCCGCGGTGCCGCAAAAGGCATTGAAATCACGTGACAATTCATTGGCAGCGGCACGCGGCCCGACCGACCGGCACGCCGGAACCCGTGTCATTTCAATGACTTGTGGTTCGACCGGCGCGCCCCTTTTATCTCGCCGTCCTTCGGTCGTGCTCTCCCGCTCAGCATGCATCTCCGCTTCCACTTTTCGGAAGCACGCCATTCTTTGCCATGAAGCACTCATCGTCATTGGCGCCCATGCGCCTGCAAAGGCGTGACGAACAGACCGCTATCTCGCGGTGCGAGACGCTTGTCAGTCTCCTCGATCGGCATCTCTGTCGCGGTCACGGGCTCCACCAAAGCGGGTTCCGAAACAGCAGTCGCGCCGCCGTTAGCCTGCGCGACGAAGAGCGGTGACTGTGTCCAGTCGCTGCGGTTGATCTGGACCGGGATCGCCGCGAGGGACGCGGCGGAGGCATCGACATAGGGCGCAAGCGCCGCAACGTAGTTGCGTGTTTCGGCCGGCAGGGGACGCCCGCCGACGAGGTATTCGCCGTAGCGACCCGGTCCCGCATTGTAGGCGGCGAGGAACCCAGGTGACCCGTATTTGTCGTGGAGTTCGCGCAGATAGGCCGCGCCTGCGAGGATGTTGCCGCGCGGATCGAATGGATCATTCCCGAGGCGATATCTGGCACTGAGTTCGATCCAGGTGTCGGGCATGATCTGCATCAGGCCCATCGCCCCTTTTGACGAGATCGCGCGCGCGATCCCGTCGCTTTCGGCCGTCATCACCGCGCGAATCCAGTGTTCGGGGAGCCCGAAGCGGTGCGACGCCTCAGCAATATGGGCGGCAAAGGGATGTGCAGCGGACTGTTCGCATCGCGAAGTATTCTCGGCGCGTGCATGTGCCGGAGCGATGGCCGGCAAGCTACCGAGCGACAACAGGCCGGAAAGGAGAAGGAGGCCTGTCCGGCGAGTAGTGCCGAGCCTGCCTGCGGCGTTACGGGGTTTGGTCTGGTTTTGCATTCTGGACATGGGCTCAGTCCTTGTCGCCGCGCTTCGGAGGACGGTTCCATTGCAGAGTCCAGGTGTCGGTCTCGGCGTCGAGCTGGAACAGATTGGCGCGGATCGGACGGTCGAATGCTGGGTCGTCAAGCTGCAGGGAAACATAGTCGCCGGCCTTCTCGCCAGTGCGTTTCCAACCGGCTCCGACCTCGGGGCCGGAGCCGTCACCAACATGAACACGAAAGTCCGGCGCGTTCTCGGTATCGGACGGTTCGGCGGGAACGAGGACCAAGTCGCAGTCGAATGTGAGCGTCTGGATGCGTCCGGTGAAGCCGGATTTCGTGCGGGTGAATTGTCCTATCTGTGTCATGGGTTGGGCCCTTTCGTTGCGGTTGGAGACTGTCGGGGCGGTCGGTCACCGGACCGGCGCACGCCACTCGAACTGGCCGGTTCCGTCCTCGTCGGTGATGAGCGGCATGGCATGACCGATGACCGCGCTTTGCGACAGCGGTCCGAAATACCGCCCGTCGAGGCTGTCCGGATGCTGCCAATTGAGGAGAAACACCTCGCCGTCGGCGATGCGGCGGCAGCCCTGCCAGACAGGCAGGGCGCGGCCGAACCGATCCGTCGCCCGTGCTTCCGCCATCTCGATCCCGTCGACGGTCACGTCGCTGCCGCGACGGCAGACGCGCTGTCCGGGGAGCGCGACGATCCGCTTGAGGAGCGGCACTCCGAGCGGCAGATATCCGCGCTGGTCGAACAATCGGGCGAGAGGTTCCGGCGGTGCGACCGCGACGAGGTTTGGAACCTCGAAATGGTCGTCCGGCTGGATGACATAGAGACCCACCGGCGCGCTGGCAGAGGCGTTCCAGATAAGCTTCGGCGAGATCGGAACGAACGACAAAGCGCTCATTGCGACCGCACTGACGGACGTGATCATGACGTAGGTGAGCTGGGTCATGGTTCCGCCCTATGCCGCAGCCGCCAGGCATGATGCTGCGTGCGTGTGTAGTTGCGCGGCTCGTGCCCTGCGGTCAGACGGTTGTGGACGTGGCGCCAATAGTCCGGCGCGACGTCGGCTGGATCGATGTCGAGTGCCTCGATGGCGTCGACCGCCTGCAGCACGCGCTCAACCTTCGGCCAACCCGTGATCTTGAGCAGGATGTCGCCGCCGGGACGCACGAAGGGCAGCGTCTGATAGGGCGCGCCCGGTGCGACGACGCGAACGATATCGATGCGTGAGATGATCGTGCCATAGTCGTTTGCGCCCCAGCGGACGAAGGCGAAAATGCTGCCGGGCGCGAAGCCGACGATGCGCCGCTTCCGGTCGAGAACCTGCTCTTCGGCGATGCGACCAAACCGGATCCAGTGCTCGATCCGTTTCTCGACCCAGGTGAGTTCGACCCGCGTCAGATCATCGGCGGGTTGCCGTGTATGTGTGATGTTGCCGCCCATGCGCGACACAGAGTTGCCGGTCATGGCTGCTCTCCTTCGGGTTCGGGAAATTCGCGGGCGAGCAGATCGCGCAGCATGTCGGCGACGGTGACGCCGCGTTCGAAGGCCGCGATCTTGATGCGTCCGCGTAGTTCCGGCGTGATGTCGATGGTCAGCCGCGCGGTGAATTCGGGGTGTTTCGCCTCGGCGCGGCCCGCCGATCTGATCCAGTCCTCGGGATCGCTCGGTCGCGCCGCGAAACCGCGTTTGGTCGGGCGGTCCTTCATCGGGCCAACCTCCCGATCTCGGTAGCGAGGGTGGTGATCTCCTTTGCGGCCAAGCTGTCGCGATCGATCTCGAAGGCGAGCCGCCCAAGTTGCGCTGCCGTGGCGAAGACGACGCGCTGTCCGACAGACGCACGCAGCACTGGCGGATCCTGATCCGCGAGTGCCTCGGAGGTTTCGCGGGCGATAATGGTGCGCGCGGCCGAGCGGTTGAGAACGAAGCGCACGATGAGCTGCGGGCGGAATATCCGCGCTTCCTCGATCAGCCGCAGAATCTCGGCGGAAGCCCAGCCATCGAAGGGGGACGGCTGGACCGGGATGAGAACAATGTCGGCGGCGAGCAGTGCCGAACGCATCAAGCCTGCGACGCGGGGCGGTCCGTCGATGACGAGGTAATCGACATTGCTCGCCAGTTCGGGCGCCTCACGATGCAGCGTGTCACGTGCCAGGCCGATGATGCCGAAGAGCCGTGGTAGGCCTTCTCGAGCGCGCTGCTCCGACCAGTCGAGTGCCGAGCCCTGAGGGTCGGCGTCAATAAGCGTGACCCTGTCGCCACGCCGTGCCCATTCGCCTGCGAGGTGCAGGGCAAGGGTGGTCTTGCCGACGCCGCCCTTCTGATTGAGGAGCGCGACGATCATGACGCACCTCCCGGAGTTTCCTTCTTCAGCGCATGGGAGGAGGGGGGCGGAGCGCCGCCTGGGTCGGTGTTTTCCCCAGACTGCCTGTCTCTTAAGAAGTTAGATTCTTTGTTAGACTCTAAGTTAAGGGCGCGATTTTCGGTTTGCTGGCGGGCACTTAACCCCCGTTCGGGTTCCCGATAGCACGAGGGTGCGGTTCCCGATGGCACGATAGTTGGGGTTCCCGATAGCACGACGGCGTCCACTGCTTGTCCACAGGCTACGGGTTCGAAGGCGAGCAGGGTGCGACCTGCTTCGAGATCAAGGAAAAGCCGGTAGCCGGGAAGTGCTTGGCGCTTGACGATGGCGCGCAGTTCGAAGGCGAAGCGTTTGAACGGCGAGAGGCTGCCGGATTTGAGATAGAGGTGGCGGAAATCGAAGCGCCAGCCGCCGGTCTGTTTGCCGCCGTGCTTGCGCACGATGCGGTAGAGCCAACGGTCGAGCCCGCCGGTCAGACTGAAATACGCCCGGTCGATGGTGAGGACGAGGGCGTCATCGAGAACCGCCCTGTAGAACCAGTCCGGGACGATGAGTTCGATGCCCTCGGGATTGCCGCGCGCATCGCTTCGTTCCGTCCATTCGTTGATCCAGGAGAAGCGCTGCATGCGCCGCGTCGGCTCGTTTGCGCGCTCCGAGCGCATGCGCGGCTGCCGTGGTGGCTGTCGGAGCGTTGTCGCCACCGTCGTCGATTGCAGACGATCGAGTGCAGCCTTGAGGCGCTGATAGTCGCGCGCTCCGGTGCCGCGGCCGATGAAGGTGAGGATATGATAGGGGGTCGCCGCCATCAGGCGCGAGGTGCGAAACCCGTTGTCGCGGGCCTCGACGATCTGGCTTGCGGCCCAGATCAGGATATCGGCGTCCCAGATGGTGGCCATGCCGTGTTCGGGCACGGCCTCCACGCGGATCGCGACCGCGCCGGACCGGAAGTCGATCGGCGTCGTTCTTGGGGATTTCGACAAGCTGAAGAAGGGATAGGCCATGAGGTCCTGCGCGTCGCGGGGCGCGAGATCGCGGGGGAGGGCGCGAAACAATTCGAGCTGTGCTCTCTCCGATGTGCGTGATCGCGCCATGGTGAGAGATCAGCGGCGGTTCGATCCGGCGTGCGCGACGCCGTGAGGCTTGGCGGGGAGCACCGTGCCGGCGCCGGGATCCGAGGTGGAGGTCTTTGCGCCGCGATTGGCCCAGGCCTGCAAATCCTCGACCGAATAGACGACACGGCCGCCGAGCTTGCGGTAGTTGGGGCCGGTCCCATAGGTGCGGTGCTTTTCGAGCGTCCGGCCGGACAGGCCGAGGAAGCGCGCCGCTTCGGGGGTTCTCAGATAGCGTGGCGGCAAGCCGGTGGGCGTTGCGGACATGATCGTGCCTCCGTGATCTTTCCAGGGGCCGCCGGATATCGACGGCCTGCGGGGAGCAGGGTGGCGGAGAAGGCGAGGCGAGAGGGAGTGCGAAGACGCGGCGGCGCTTTCGCACCCTTCAGGTCTGAGGGAGGTGGCGGAACAAAAGTGAGCGGTAGCCGCCCTCGACGAGCTTGGTGCTTTCGCGGAAGCGGCGCATGACGGTGTCGCGCTCCGGCATGGTTTTCCATGCGGTGGCGCTGACATGATCGGCGCCCAGAACCACCTCGGCGATCTCTTGGTACGTGGCTCCGGATCGACGACCATCGAGGATCCGGAGCATCTGGCGGAGATTACGTCTGCGGTAGGGACTCACGCGCATGTCGGGCACTGGTCGTCGGTGGTGAACTGCCGACGCGAATCGCCGGATCGCATCCATGCGATCCTCGATAAAACGATCGAGGAGGGTCGTTGCTGCCACCGGACCAGTTGGCGGATGGTCGCCAAGGCACAGGGCCGGGAAGCGTTGATTGGCAATTTCAACGTAGAGGTAATTCCCTTCCGGCGCTCTGTGGGCAGGCGTATCGGGCAGGGTGAGAACAGGACTATCGGTTGCAAGGTCCCGCGAGGGCGATGTCAGAAGCAGCGTTCCAGGGTCGAAATGCGGCGCAAAGAAGATATCCGCATCGGTGGCGCGACGGGTCGGGGAAACGGGGAAATCGCAACCCCCACAGTCTGGTCAGCGCATCGCTGGCGGATTCGCGCTTTTGTTTGGGAACGCGTTCGTAGTCGCCCTGATATGACCGATTTCGGCGCAGGAATTCCCAAGCGAGACCCGCCGGGTCGAGCCGGTCGACATAGTCGTGGGCCTTACCATGTCGCCAGTCCGCGTCCTCCGCCATGGAACGCCTCCAACAGATGCTGACAGGTCTACTTGGACGTCAAAGATCACGTTCTGATTGCATTCGCGGTAGACTTTGTTCGGGCAAGGGGTGATGCCGATACCGCATCGCGAATTGGCTATTGCAGGTCACCGCGCAGCAAGTGACGATAGCCGTGTTCGGTCATCCAGCGTGCGCGGGCGAGGTGGCTTGAATGGACCTTCAACGCGTGGTCCCGGTCTTGCCGCGGATTGATCCCGAAGATGATCTCGACGGCTTCCTCCCAGTCGGCGCCCTCGGCATCGGCGTCGAGAAGCCGTAGATATGTCTTGAAATGCGCGCGATCGTAATCGGTGATCCGATCCTCCGCCGGCGGTTCGTCGAGGTAATCCGGGTTGGCCATCCGCTGTCCCATCGCGGCGGGTTATGAAATCCCGCTTATTTCGTTAACACAATATGAACACATTCGCATGCCGTCCGGCAATCGGGTCAAGGAATGTGCGGGCAAGATGGGGTCGGGATGACGTGTCGCCATCGCAGGAGCAGCGACTAGCTCCGTCGCGGTGAATTGCCTGCGTGTGTGTCATGAACGATCATTACTCCTTCGCCTCGTTCGGAGTTGAGGAGCACGATGCCATTGCCTTCGAGAGCCCTGCGCACCTGATCGCGCGTCGATTCGTAGACCTCGAGATCGCTTTCGGATTCGAGGCGCTTCAGCGCGGTCAGTGATATGCGAGCCTTGTCGGCGAGCGTCTCCTGCGTCCAACCCAGTAACGCGCGCGCGGCCCGCGATTGTCGGGCGGTGATCATGCATGATCACCTCCCACCACGATATATGCGCACGCCAGAACTACGACTAATTTAGTCGTTCTTGGTCGAATTCGCCATAGAATTATTGAGTTTTTGCAGATCGAAACGGAATGGCGGCGAAACTGATTCGGTCGCCGGATGGGATCGGCCCCCCCCGGATTTGCCGGGCGGGGCCTCGTCGAACCTCACTCGCCGTTGCGGCGGGTGGGGCGGGACCAGATCAGGCTGTAACCGCCGTCGTCGTCCTCGAAGAGGTTGGCGTAGATTGGAGCGGTGAAGCTCGGATCGTCGAGCTTGAGACCGAGATAGTCGCGGCCCTCGTTCGACTGCTTGGACCAGGCGGCCCCGATTTCCGCGCGACCGACCAGGACCCGATGGCTGGGTGCGTTCTCGCTGGCCTGGTTGGTGTCCGGGACGATGCGGACGTTCTTCGCTTGCACGTTGAGGGTGACGATTTCGCCGGTGTATTCGTTGCCGGACTTCTTGAAGGTGCCGATGGTTGCCATGGTAGTTCTCCTTGATCACTGGTTTCGAGCCCGCACCATGCGGCCTCGATGGCGATCGGAGGGGCCGGAGGCGATCGACGGCGCATCGCCTGCGACCGCAGTGTGAACGGAGGATGGCGATCCGGTGGGTTTCTTGTCTCGCGAGGAATGGCGGCGCAGCCGGCAGGGGAAGAAACTTGACGGGCGTCATTGCGCCATAGGCGATCGAGGCGCAGCCGGTCTTCGGCCAGATCAGCCCATTGGAGAGGCCGTTTGGAGCGGTCGGCTCACAGGGATTGTTCAAGGAGAATTTGGCAACGCCGAACACCCTGGTTCTCGTCCGGCGAATGCACGGAAAGCGTCTGCCGCCCTGCAGGTCAGTCCGCTTGATATCCAGCGATGCAACCCGATGTGGAAGCAAGCCACTCCGCGTCCGGCGCCGGTCGCCCCGTTCGGGGCACGGTACGCCATACCGTGCGGGGCGGCGACTCTCGACCGAAATCGTTGGTCCGAATAGAGCCTCGCTTCCACATTGCTCAACCTTCGATACGAACGCGACGGACTATCTCCGCCCCTGTCCCGGCTTCGCCTGCAGGGGCGTTCAGATGCTGGCGGGGATCTGCCCGGCAGGTCCGGGCGGGGCCATCGAGGTCACGCGCGCGAAGGCCGTGATACCGACCGCCACCGCGCCGATCACGGAGAAGGCGGTCTCCCAGGTTTCCGACGGCGTGAGGTGTTTGACGATGCCGTGGGTGGCGTGGAAACCCGCGATGGCGGCAGGCGCAACGAAGGCGAGCGCGACGGCAAGCTTCAGCCACATGGGCCGGGCGAACAGGATGAGGAACTGCGCAAGGCCGAACACAAGGCCCGCGCCGACAACTCCGACAAGGACGCTGCCCGGCAGGCCGGCTCCGGTCTGATAGGCCCACAGACCGGCCGCGACACCGCCTAGGGCGGGCAAGGCATAGGCGGCAAGTGTGAACAGCAACCAGCAAAGGGCGCCGATCGCTGCAAGTGCAACAAGAATCGATAAGATAATCATGGTGGTGTCTCCGTAAGGCGAGGTTCGAACGGTCGCGCCTCCACCACCACCATGGCGCGATTGAAGGGTATCACTATAGTGCTCGCTCAGCGACCCGCTAGATGTGCATTGTGCGATTGCTGCGTGAAGTTCGAATTGCCTCCGATGCCACGTAGAGCCGAATATGTCGTTCTATTGCTTGGTTATCCTCCATCGGACAATCCGGGCGCGCCCTCTATCTTACACAAAGAATGATATTTGACATTTTGACGCATGTAGTACATGAAGATCGATGCTGACCAATAAGGATAATCGTATGCAAATCACAGCCGATCAGTGCCGCGCCGCCCGCAGCCTGTTGAACTGGACCCAAGACCAACTTGCTACGAACGCCAGCGTTTCTCGCGCTACTATCGTCGATTTCGAATCCAACACACGGCAGCCGATGAAGAATAATTTGCGCTCCATCGCGGACTGCATGTTCGCTGCGGGGATCGAGTTCATCCCCGAGGATGGAAATTCCGGTGTCGGTGTCCGTTTTCGTGAACGGAAGCTTGAATACACCAGCAACGTGAGAATCGATCGCTTCAACCGTGCAGCGACGATGCGGATGCGTTACGCAGGGGAAGATTTCCTGTGCGTTATCGATCTCGACGCCGTTGACGACCACCACCGGGCGAACTTCGCCACCGATGAAGAGTTTGGGAAGGCGATCAGCGACATTCTGCACATGGTACTGACTGCGGCCGAGCGCTTTGCCCCGACCGACATCAGGGACGGGAAGTTGATCATCACCTACGACATGCTGCAGTCAAGCTGACCAGGGTTGACCATGGATACTGTGCAGGAGAACCTCGCCAATTGGTCTACTTCGCGCATGGCCAGCATCCCTGTCGCAGGCTTGCTGTCGCGCAACCCTATGGCCTATAAGTGGAAGGCACCATTTCGGAGCTGGATGCTTCGCGAAGCGGTGTTCTGGCGCCTGCATGATCTGCTCACGCAATCCTATGCGCTTCATCAACAAGGCCACGGCCTAGGTGCGCGCATACTTCTTCGCAGTGGCTTTGAGACGGTGGCGGTGTTGGTCTATTTGAACCAGCAAATGCAGCAGGTTCTGGACGGGAAACTGAACTTCCACCTATTCAGCGACAAGACGACCACACTGCTAGCCGGTTCACGCGACGGATCGACCACGCATCGGTCGCTCAATATCATGACGATCCTTGAGAAGTGCGATAAACGGTATCCCGGTCTTGCAAAGCTCTACGCCATCCTCTCAGAAAGCGCCCATCCGAACTACGAGGGCATGATTACGGGCTATTCGAAGGTCGATCATGACGAATACGAAACGCACTTCTCCAACCGCTGGATGGAACTGCACGGTGACAAACACCTCGGTTCCATGGACATGTGCATGATGACCTTTCATCATGAATACAACGATGTCTGGACGGGCCTCATGGAAAGGCTAGAAGCCTGGATCGAAGCAAACGACGCCACGCTGGAGGCTACCAAGAACGACTCGCTGCCCGGGTGATGTAGGGTGCATGCAGCGAACTCACACTTAAATAGATAAGCGGCGCCGGCCGCGGTTCATTCGAACCGCCACACCGGGATGCCGAGCTTCCTGGCCTTGTCGGCGAGGTTCTCCTGAATGCCGGTGCCGGGGAAGAGCATGACCCCGATCGGCAGGACATCGAGCATCTGATCATTGCGCTTGAACGGCGCGGCGCGGCCGTGCGTGCTCCAGTCGGGTGCGAAGCCGATCTGTTTGACGTTGCGGTGATCGGCCCATCGGGCGGCGATCTTCTCGGCGCCCTTTGGCGACTTACCGTGCATCAGTACCATATCAGGGTGCTTGGCATGCACCTGGTCGAGCTTGTCCCAGATCAGCTTGTGATCGTTGTAGTCGGCGCCTCCGGAGACGGCGACCTTCGGACCGGCGGGTAGGAGCACTTCGCGGTTGGCGCGTTTGCGCTCGGCAATGAAGTCGCGGCTGTCGATCATGGCAGAAGTCAGTGCGCGATGGTTGACCTGTGAGCCGGTGCGCGGCGACCATGGTGATCCGGTGGTACGCAGATAGTGCTCGGCGGCGCTGTCGCGGAAGACCTCCAGGCTGTCGCGTCGTTCGATGAGGCCTTGTCCGGTATCGATGAGGCGTTCGAGCTCGACGGCCTTGATTTCCGAGCCATCCTGTTCGCGCTGCCCGCGCTTTTGAGCCTGTTCGTTGTCGTCGAGCTTGCGTTCGAGCCTGTCGGTGGCGCGGTGGAACATGTTGACCGTCGACCAGAGCAGATCGTCGAGTTCGCCATCAAGGGCGGTATCCGCCATGGTGGCGATCAGGGCGTCGAAAATATCGGAGACGGCGCCGGCAATGACGTTGTCTTCCGGGACGAGGCGTGGGTCCGGTCCGTGGCCGAGATGACGGTAGCCATGGAGTTCCAGTTCGTTCAGCGCGTGCTCGGTCGGCGAGGATTCGTGATGGGGTTCGAAGGTGTCGTCGTCGAGTGTCATCAGGTGGCTCCCTTTTGTCGGTTGGCCGCGCCCGCCGCGGCCTTCATGGCACCGAAAGACGGCGGGCGGACCGGGCCTGCATCCTGGAGCGGCAGCGGAAGGACCGGAGCGTCAGCGGAGGATGGCGAAGGCCGGCGATTTTGTTTCGCGGTGGAAAGCGGCCGTCAGGCCGCGCCGGAAAATCGTTGGCCGCAGCCATTGCCGGACCGGGCCGCCTGCTGTCCGGTCGCCCTCTGAAGAAGGCCGGGGCGCGGCCCTCTCCGACATCCACGGGGAGCCGTTGACGAAAGCTGCGACGTCGCCGCCATACCCCGCACCGCTACCCGGTTCAGGCGGACAGAACGGATTCCATGAACCTGGCGACATCCCGCGGGGCGAGTTGGACCCGGATCGAGGCCCGGAGGGTGTCGAGGCCACGCAGGCGCAGATCCTCGTTGAGATCGCCCAGCATCGGCGAGAGCGGTAGAGCCTCTATGCCGAGCGAGTCTGCCCGTTCGACGAGCGTATCCCGCGCGCCGTCGCCCGCCGGATCATCGTCACTCACGATATAGAGCCGGCGCAGCGTGTCGGGGAACAGTATGGCGGCGAGATGGGCTGCGGAGAGTGCGGCCGCCATCGGCATCTCGGGCAATACGCATCGCAGCGACAGCATGGTCTCGATGCCTTCGCCCGCCGCCATGACCTCGCCCGCCACGCCAAAGCGTACCGCATGGCCGAGCAGGTCGCCCATCGCCCGTCGGGGTGTCTCGATCGGGGCCTTGCCGAGTGCCGCCTCGCTGAACCCGTTCGGATCGAGCCAGGTGCGATGCGCGCCAGTCTGGCGACCGTCGAGATCGGTGACCGACGCGATCAGGGCCGGCCAAGTCTCTGTCGGGCTGTACTCGTCGGGGCGGTAGTAGCAGCGCGGATGGAACCGCAGCGATCCGGTTCCGTGCAATGCCGTAATGCCGCGCTTACGGAAATACGATTCCGCGCGTGTGCCCATAATCGGCTGCGCCATCGAGAACAGTCGCTTGGCCGCCAGGGGCGAACCCGTTGGTGCGGGCGATTTGCGTCCGGTCGATGATGCCGGCTCCGGTTCGGGATGCGGCACGCTGAGAAACCGCCGCGCCTCGTCGGCCACGTCCCTGAATTCCGTAAGGCCGCAGCTTTCGCGGATGACGTCGAGGAGATCGCCGTGTTCACCCGTTGCGGCGTCGGTCCATTTGCCGGCGGCGCCTTTGCCGAATTCGGGTCCCTTGAGGCGTACGAACATCGAGCGCCCCTTTGTGTTGCGCACGTCGCCCACGATCCAGTAGCGGCCGGATTTGTGGCCGCTCGACAGATATTTACGGCAAACGGCTTCGGCGTCGTAGGCAAGCCGCGCCGCGAGATCGCTCGCTGATTTCGCCATATCGCGCTTCCCTCAAAGAAAAAGGCCCGCGTCGCCGCGGGCCAGTTTGCCGGTTCGGATACCGCACTATTCGGCGGCGACCACGTGAGATGTCGCTTCGGCATCGTCATTTTCGTCCGGAACGTCTTCGGTGCCCATGGCCGTTTCACCGTCTTCGGTCGCCGAGTCCGCTACGCCCGATTCCGGTTCCGCCGGATCGCCGATGGTTTCATGATCGCCCTGTGCTGGTTCACCCGGCGTGCGCAGCGGCTCCGGCAACCAGCCGGTGTCGGCGAGCAGAGTCTCGGCCTCGGTCGCCATGTCGCCCTTTTTGAGATGGGCGATGCGATCGGCGGCGTGTTCGCCTTTCGCCTCGGTGACGGCCTGCAGAATACGCGCCTTGGTAACGCGGCCGAGGAAGGTATCGACGGTCGGACGCCATCCCGCCGCCGCCATGTCGAGGCCGACGGTCTGCGCAAGGACATCTGCGTGGGCGAGGGCCCGCAGGCGCCGGTTCCAGGATTCGGAAACGGCATTGACCGAGAGGCTGACGATGTGGGCGAAGAGACTGGCTTGCTTCTGTCCGTCCCACTGCAGAAGTGCGCCCCAGAGTTCGTCGGACTCCTTCGGCAAACGCTTGGACCACGCCTCGTGCCGGGCGTTAGCAACCTCGGCGATTACGCTGTCGTTCAATCCAGGTGTCTGGGCGCTGAACCCAACACTCTTCAAACCGAGTTCGAGACAACTGTTGGAGCCATAGTGGTAGAAGATCGTCAGCGTCAGGGCGTGCAATGCTGCGACGAAGGCGATGTCCGGCCGTTCAGCGAGCGCGTTGCGCAATCCTAGCGTACGATGGGCGGTGAGTTCCGCCATCAGCCGGTCGGAGATCGGCGACAAGCCTTCGTCCTCATCGGGTTCGGACGGTTCATCAGTGCTGTTGGAGGTTTCACCTTCGTTGCCATCGCTGTCCGGTTGCTCGGTGCCAGTGCCGTCAGCATCACCGCCGCCGGATTCCGGTTCAGGCACGATCTCGTCCTCGGGACGGACGAAACCACGCTCGACGCGCAAGCTGCCGTCATGCGCGATGCTGACGAAGGCACCGGCCCGGATGATCTCGTCCGGATCGAATTTGACCGGGCGATCCTCGAAGGCCTCGAGCGCCGTCTCGATCTCGCCGAGACGCGTGTCGACGTCGTCGGGCAACTCATCGGCCTCGGCATATTGTTCTTCAAGCTGATCGAATTCAGCCTTCAGCGCACCCCGAGCGGCTTCTTCCTCCGGCGAGAGCGGGACCTCCTCGCCACGCAGTTGGCGTAGGCCGAAGGTGTGCCCGTAGGGGAAGTCGGGAACGGCATCGGTCCACTTCCAACCCTCCGCGACAATGGCCTCAGCTTTCTGCCTGAGCTTGTCCATCACCATGTCCTCGACGAGCGGAACGTCCTGTAGCCATCCACCGTCATCCGACTGGAACAGATCACGCAGCACCGTGCCGCCGGCCTCGACATAGGCGTCGATCCCGATGAACCGCGCGCGCTTGTCTGAAGCCCGAACCGCGCCCTCGGTCAGCATGCGCCGGATGGCATAGGGCTGCTTGTCGTGGGACTGCCGCAGGCGCTCGAACACCTGCTCCTGGCGCTCATGGTCACCCGACACGGTGAACGCCATCAACTGGTCAAGCGACATGCCGTCCTCGGCATAGATATCGAGCAATTTCGGCGAGACGGAGGCGAGCTTCAGCCGCTGTTTCACGACATTAACCGAGACGAAGAAGGTCGCGGCGATCTCCTCCTCGGACTGGCCCTTCTCCTTCAGCGTCAGGAAGGCACGAAACTGATCAAGCGGATGCAGCGGCGCCCGCTGGACGTTCTCGGCGAGGGAGTCCTCCTCAGCGATGCCGTCCTCGCGCACGATGCAAGGCACGGGCGTGGTCTTCGTCATGCGCTTCCTCTTCACGAGAAATTCCAGCGCCCGATAGCGCCGGCCGCCGGCCGGGATTTCGAACATGCCGGTCTCGGTCCCGGCCTCGTCGATTACGGGCCGGACGCTGAGACCCTGCAGAAGACCGCGCCGGGCGATGTCCTCGGCGAGTTCCTCGATCGAGACGCCGGCCTTGACGCGCCGGACGTTCGACTGGGAGAGCACGAGCTTGTTGAAGGGAATGTCGCGCGACGACGACAGGGTGATCTTCTTGGCTGCATTCGCCATGATGATTTACTCCGCGACGGGCGCCGAGAGCCTCTCTCTCGACTTCCGACCCGTCACGGAAAAGGGCGCAGCCCTCTCACTCTCACTTTGTCGATTGAGCGGAAGACAGACCCAGGCAGTGGCACCTCAGCGGCGGTCCTGAAGCGTCGCCGCGGCGGCACGCAGCCGCCGCTCGCCTTCGACAATGTTCCCGGCCTGCCGGGCCGCTTCCGCATAGACCGAAAGCGGGAAGGTGGCCTGAAACAAGATGTCGCGTTCGATCCCGAGACCGAAAGGCAGGCGCGCCAAGGTGAGTTCGGCAAGGCTGCAGGAGCCGAGTTCCGGGCATCCGAAACCGAGATCGGCAAGGCCGAACAGCGTATCGCCGTCCGCCTCCATCTCGGTGATCAGCCAAGTGCCCGCGCCGACCGGATTGAAGAATTTCGCGACGGGCACATGATCGATATCGCGCTGCCGTCCATTGGCGAGCAGCCGATCGCGCAATTCGTCGGTCAACAGGATCATGCCACCCTCCTGTCGCAGGAGGTCTCCACCGAACTGGTCTCCACGGCATCCGGCGCGACGGCCAGAAGCCAGTCGGCGGCCTTGCCCGCCTGGCTGGCGGCGCGGACGATGGCGCGATTGTCCTCGCGCAGCACCTCGAGCCAGGAGCCGATGTAGTCGGCGTGCCGGACGGTCGGCGTGATGCCGAGTGAGGCACAGCAGAACGCCGCGTTGATCTCAGCAATGAGCTCTTCGAAGGCGTATTTCTTGGTGCCGAAGGAGCCCGAGAAATCACGCCCCAGACGCGAGGCATGGCCTGTCGCATGGCCCAGCTCGTGCAGCGCGGTGCGGTGCCAATTGATGGGCTCGAAATAGGCCTGCGGCGGCGGCACTTGCACATAGTCGTGGGCCGGCACGTAGAAGGCCCGGTTGCCGCCGATGCGGAAGTCGATGCCCGTCGCTGCAATCAGCGCCTCGACGTGCGGATCGATCAGACCTGTCGGCACGGGCGGCGCGGCAGTCGCCACATCCTCGGGCAGGTTTTCGCACTGATCGGTGTTGAAGACGGTGAAGCGCTTCAGGAATGGGATCGCATGGGCTTCCTTGCCGGTCTCGCGCGCACGGCGTTTCTCATCATCCGGCACGAAGCGGTCTGCATAGACGACGGTGGTGCCGCGTTCGCCCTTGCGGACGTTACCGCCCATCGAAAGTGCCTGGCGGAAGGTCAGCCAGCTTTGGCCGGAAAAGCCGCGTTCGATGACGGCGCCCCACAGCAGCAGGATGTTAATGCCCGAATATTGTCGCTCGGTGGAGGCGTTTTTCGGTAGGCCAAGGGGCGCCTTGGCCGCCGCCGTTCCCCAGGGCTGAACCCAGGGCACCCGGCCGGCTTCCAGCTCGGCGATGATCTTGTCGGTGATTTCGGAATAGAGATTGGTCCGATCGCGCCGGGCGCCGGATTTGCGGTTCTGTCTGGACATCGCGGTTCTCCGCGACGGGCGCCGGAATCCTCTCCTCCGGTCCTCATCCCGTCACGGAAAACCCGTCCACACTCTCACTCTCAAAAAGGGGGCGTTGCGGGGGGAATCCCGCCCGCTCGAAGGGGTCGGCCGAGACGATAGACTCGGCCGCAGGGGAAGGCTTTCCCCTTTGGCTATTCAAGAGTAAGCGGTGCGCTGGTCACACGGTCTTG
>NZ_JARAMO010000283.1:0-15995 GCF_028807275.1 Mameliella sp. AT18 | reverse complement strand
AAAACCCGCAAGCAGTTTTTTGGAGAAATTCGGATTTTTTCGGGAAATCCCACAAAACCCATTGAAGACAATCACTTAAATGGCTCACTTGGGCAGCCATGCCTCCGAAAGGGCGCCCTCTCCCACCTTTCCAGACCGAACCCCGTATCGCTCCGGGACGAATCCGGCCCGGGAAGGGAGGCTGGCTCCGATCAGGGAGACATGCCCACCCCGGTTTCCTCCCTTCACCGGCCCTCCGTGCATGTGTGACCTGTCCAACAGAGCGACCGGTGCGCTCGAACAAGGCCCGATGGGGCCGGCCCGCTGGCCGGACAAGACGATCTCCGACCAATTCCCCGGTCGACACCTGCTCATATTTTGCGCTACGCGTTCAAATATGGACAACCGCGCCAGGAACGATTTCATGCCGGACGACATCGACGCCAAGCCCCATCCTGACTACTCTGTTCCGCCCGTTGTGCGGGCCCTTGCGGTTCTGCGCCATATCGCGGCCGGCAATCGTTGCCGCAACATGAGCAAGACGGCCAAGGACATCGGCATCAACCGTACGACGCTGATCCGTCTTCTGGCCACGCTTGAAGCCGAGCGCATCATCGAGACCTTGCCGGACGACGGCGGCTATCGCCTGGGGACCGGCTTGATCGCCCTTGCGACAGAGGCGCTGAACGAACGCGGGCTGATCCCCACGGCCCGGCCGATCCTGGCCAAGCTGGTCGACCGGCTCAGCCTCTCCGCACACCTGGGGATACGCGAAGGGCATGAGATCATCTACCTCGCGCGCGAGACCCCGAATTCGCACCTTGCCAGCACCGTGCGCGAGGGCACACATCTGCCCGCCCATGCCACGACGATCGGGCGCATCCTGTTGGCCGAACTGTCGTCGGCGGATCTGCGGACACTCTACAGTACCCATCCGCTGGAGGCCTACACGAACAAGACCCGCACCAGCCTCGAGGAACTCGAGAACCAGCTGGCCGAGGACCGGGCGCGTGGCATGTCGTGGAGTGTCGCGAACTTCGAACGCGAAATCGGATCGGCGGCCGTGGCCGTATATGACCACCAGGGGCGCGCCATCGCGGCCATCAACGTGACCGGTCACGTCAGTGCCTTTGCGCCGGACAGCCCGCAGGCCGGCCAGATCGAGGCAGACCTGAAATCCGCGGCACGAGAGATTTCCGAGGCGCTTGGCTATCGCGGCTGGGCCTCGGAGCAGATCTAGGCGCGCGCCGGTAACGCGCGCCCCCGGACTCAGAGATAGGTATAGCCGAAGGACATTCCGAAGGCAGCCGGTTTCAGTGCGCCGTTCCCCTGCCGTGCCCCGCGCAGCCAAAGGCGCCCGTGCACCTGCGTTTCGGAAAGGTCCGCGTCGGCAGGCAACGCGGCATCCTGGCACCACAGACCGCCCAGCCATTCGCTGTCGCGAAAGCTGGTCGGCCCCTGCAAGGACACCTGCGCCAGCGAGCAGTTGCCATAGCCCACCGCGCCCGAGAAATCGGCCTCTGCCTCAAAGCGCGCAGCGTCAAAGCGACCGATGCCTCTAAACTCGATCCCCGAAAAACGGGCGGCACCGTCAAACCGGGCGCCTTCGAAACGGGCGTCATTCAGGAAGACCGCGCCGCCAAAATCCGCACGCCCGCCAAACCGCACGTCCCGCAACCAGCTGAGCCCCAGGAAGCGTGCGCCCCGGGCGTCGATGCCTTCGGGGAACCTGGCTCCGGAAAGGTCGAAGCCCGCGACCTCGCAGCCAGACAGGTCCAGCCGCCCCTCGCAGGTCACCCCGCGCAGGTCGGCGTGTTCACCGTGCCGCCAAGGAGCGACGAGCCTTTCGCGCAGTTCTGCGGGGGTCATCAGGCTGCCTCGCCCAGCTTTTCCGATACCTCGGCGATGACCGTTTCGGCCCAGGGAAAGGCCAGGTCTTCGGCCATGTCGCTGCCGGAGGCATCATGCGCCACGCGTTCACCCACCTGGTGGGCGCCATGCGCAATCATCAGTTCCGCCAGTTTCTTGGGGCCGTGGTTGAAGGTCTCGTCGTATTCGCTGTCACCCAGGCCGAAAATCGCGAAATGGATCGCCGCCAGGTCCGGCTTTTCCGCCGCCATCGCATCCGCAAAAGGCTGGGCCGAGGCCGGCAGGTCGCCGTCTCCATAGGTCGAACAGACCAACAGATAAAAACAGTCCGCGTCGAAATCCGCAGGCGCGAAATCCTCGAGGTTGGAGATTTCGACCTCGTGGTCTCCCTCGATCTCGGACTGGATGTCCTCGGCCAGCATTTCTGCGTTGCCGGTTTCGGTGCCGTAAAGGATGGTGATCTTCATTTCGTCGTCTCCCTTGCTCCTGCAACCCCGAGCATTGTCTCCCGGGTGGCGAGTTTGGTGCGGCAGCGCCCCTCAGGCGCGGCCCCTGTTTCGGCGGCGTCGATGCGGCTCCAGCCAGAGTAATCGACGATATTGTCCAATCCGTCGAACACCTGGCCGCCCATGCGCGTCGGATCGGCCGAGAAGTCATCGAGGATGACAGATGCCAATGCCTGCGCGTCGGCGCGGTTCTCGGGGATCGTGCCGCGCGGACCGCGCCGGAACCATCCGGCAGCGAACAGCCCGGGCGCCAGGCGCCATGCTTCGGCATCGGCGGCCTCGGCGATCAGCGCATCGCGCGGAAGGCCCGGCGCCGCCTCGAAACCGATGGCGGTCAGGACGGATGTGCAGGGGATGACCTCTTCGCCACTTTCCGTGTCGAACCGTACCGCCTGCACCTGCCCTTCGCCTTCCACCGCCTTCGGCGTCAGACCAAAGCGAAAGATGATCCGCTTGGCCCCACCCCCATGTCCGTGGATCGCCGTCAGCGCCTCCAGTGTCTTCAGTTCGACCGGGTCGTCGCTGTCACCGGCGCCGACCACCTCGATCCGCACATCCGAAAGCTTGGCCAGCTCCTTGACCATGACGGCGTCGAACTTGGCCCGCGCCGCAGGCGACCGCCCGGTGATGGTGATCGTCTTGATCCCGCTTTGGGCCAGCCAGCGGCTCGGCCCGTCGCCAAGGTCGGAGCCGTCCAGCTCCTCCGGCGCCTTGGCCAGCAACCGCAGCAGGTCGATGGCCACGTTTCCATTGCCGACGATGACGGGATGCGCGCCCAGGTCAGGCAGCTCCTCGGCGTCCGGGTGTTCGAACAGCGCCCGCGTCAGCCGACCGGCTCCATAGACACCCGGCAAATCGTCACCGGGCACAGCCAGCCTGCGGTCTGTCGAGAGACCTGCCGCCAGCACCACGGCATCATAGGCCGCGCGGAGATCGTCCAGCGTCACATCCCGCCCGATCGCCACGTTGCCGAAGAACCGCGCCCCCTGGCGTTCGAAGACCCGCGAAAACTGACGCGCGACCCCCTTGGTGCCCTGGTGATCCGCAGCGACGCCATAGCGGACCAGCCCGTACGGCACCGGAAGTTGGTCGATCAGGTCGACCTGCAGGTCAGGCGCCTTCTTCAGCAGGGCCTGCGCCAGGTAGCAGCCCGAAGGCCCGGCGCCCACGATTGCGATCTTGCCGCTCATGACGCCTCCAGCGCGGTACCGGCCCAGGGATGGGGCGCACCGCTCAGATCGGTGTAGAAACTCTTTTGCGTCATGTAGGCGCGCAGGCCCTGGCGGCCCTTTTCGCGTCCGATGCCGCTGTCCCCGTCGCCGCCGAAGGGCGTCGAGATCGAGAACTGCTTGTAGGTGTTGTGCCAGACGGTCCCCGCCTTGATCGCGCTGCCGATGCGCCAGGCGCGCGGAAAGTCCCGTGTCCAGATCCCGCAGGCCAGTCCATAATCATTGTCGTTCGACAAGGCGATGACATCGGCCTCGTCGTCGAATGGCATGACGACCAGCACCGGGCCAAAGACCTCTTCACGGCAGATCCGTGCCGTGTTGTCGACCCCCGCAAGGATGGTGGGCAGGTAGTAGCTGCCCGCTGCATAGCTTTCACCTTCGGGCGCTGCACCACCGCAGAGCAGGTCCGCCCCCTCGTCCAGCGCACGGGCAACGTGGTCCGCCACCTCGGCCCGGTGGTCCATGTGGATCAGCGGCGCCACCTGCGTTCCCGCCTCGAAGGGGTGGCCCACCTTCAGCGCGCGGGTCGCCGCAACCAGCCGTTCGACAAAGCTTTCATAGATCGACCGCTCCACGAAAAGGCGCGATCCGGCGATGCAGCTTTGCCCCGAGGACGAGAAGATCCCGAACAGGATCCCGGCAATCGCCATATCCATGTCCGCATCTGCAAAGACGATGGTGGGCGACTTGCCGCCAAGCTCCAGGCTGACCGGCATCAGTTTCTCCGCCGCCTTGCGCGCCAGAGTACGGCCCGTCGAGGTGCCGCCGGTAAAGCTGACCTTGGCGATGTCGGGATGTTCCACCAGCAGGTTGCCGATCTCGCGCCCAGACCCGGGCAGGACGGAAAACAGGCCCTTGGGCAATCCGGCCTCATCCACGATCCGCGCCAGTTCCAGCGCCGTCAGGGGCGACCAGGAGGCGGGTTTGAGGATCACGGCATTGCCCGCCGCCAGTGCCGGCGCCACCTTCTGCGCGTCCGAGGCGATGGGCGAATTCCACGGCGTGATGGCGGCGACGACACCCAGCGGCTCATGCACCGACAAGGTCATCGCCGTTCCGCGCCGCGCCGTCAGATCGTCGTCCATCGTCTCGGCCACGGCGGCGAAATAGCGGAAGGTCCCCGCCGCCGAGGCCGCCAGCGCGGCTGTTTCGGTCAGCGTCTTGCCGGTATCGCGGGATTGGATGCGCGAAATCCGTCCGGTGTTCGCCTCGATCCCGTCGGCGATGCGGTACAGGACCCGCGCCCGCTCAAAGGGTTTCAGCGCGCCCCAGGCGGGCTGCGCCGCCTTGGCCCGGGCAATCGCCTCTTCGCCATCGGCGGTCGAGGCACCGCGCAGCACACGGTTCACCGTGCCGTCCGCCGGAAAGACCGATGTGATCTCGGCCCCCTGCCCCTCGCGCCAGGTGCCGCCAAGGTAAAGCCGCCCGTCCGGCAGTGTCGTGTCCATCATGTTCATCAGATCACCACTGGGTTCATGCGGTTCCGGATCTCTCGCAGGACCGAGTAGACCGTCGAAACGCTGGTTTTCACGTTGCCTGCCGAGGGCAGGTTCTCGATTTCCATCGTGTAGTTCGCCACGGGCGAGCACACGTCATAGGAATGCACGTTGCCGGGCGCATCTGGGTCCGCGATCAATTCGACCTGCGTCTCCTCGAAACCGGCCCCGGCCAGGGCCAGCGCCGCCGCGACGTTGGCATTCTTGGGGAAGGCGCGCGCGGCATCCCGCGCCGATCCACGGAAAAAGACCTCGCGCGTGGTCAGGGTATCGAGGTCAAGCGTTTCCCCGGCAGGCGTCCCCGCCCAGGCCTTGGGCGGCTTGATCCCGCGATAGGTGACTTGCAGTTCGCCTGTTGCCGAGAGCGCCGACAACAGGTCCAGGCCGCCGACCGCGCCTGCGGGCAGCACGATCCGCGCCCCGCCCTCCTTGGCGGCTGCACGCAACCGGGCCTCCAGCGCGGGATCCGACATGGCGCCGACAGAAACCTGCACCATGTCTACCCCCGCGCGCAGCACCACAGGCCCGTGTTCGGATACCGCCGCATGGCCCGCGCATTCCACGATCAGATCGGGCGTTTCGGCCAGCAGCGCTTCGGCACTGGTCACTACCACGGCCCCGGCGGTCGCTGGCACGCTGGCTTCGCGGCCCGGACGCACCAGAACGGCCAGGTGCGCCGGGGCAAGCCCGGCCTTCTGCATCAGGTCCAGCAGCGTGGCCCCGATGTTGCCAAAGCCGATCAGTCCCAGCCGCATGGCGTCAGTCCTCTTTCTGCGCGGCACCGGCGGGCGGGCCTGCAAAGGCTTCGGCAAAGGGACCGATGGCGATCATGTCCACCTCGATCAGCTGTGGACCTTCGGCGGCCAGCGCGTCGTCCAGCGCCGCCTCGAAGGCGTCAAGCGCGCTGACCTTGCGATGCGGCAGGCCGATGGAGGCGCAGAAGGTTCCGAACTCAGGCACGCGGATCGCCGAATAGTGCCGGCGGCTGTCGTATTGCGCATCCTGGATGTTCTGGATCACGCCATAGGCCTGGTCGTTCATCAGGACATAGACCAGCGGGGCGTTCTCATCGACGGCGGTGATCGCCTCGGCCAGGCCCAGCATCGTACCGCCATCGCCCAGCAGGGTGATCGCCTTGCGGCCTTCACCACAGGCCAGCGCAGCGCCGATCCCCATCGAGACCCCCTGACCGATGCCCCCACCCAGCGCATGCACGCCCTGGGTCGGCTCGCTGAGCCGGACATACCGATTGCCGAAGGTCGAGTTGGAAATGGTCACGTCACGCACCCAGGCGTGGCCGCCCTCGACCACCTTGGCGCTGAGCGTGTCGGCCACGGAGGAATAGTGGCCAAGCCGGTCGCGCAGGGCGCCTTCGGCCTTGGCCCGCGCCTTGGCAATATCGAAGCCAAGGTTCGGGTCGGTGTCGAGTTTCGCGGGCAAAAGCTCCAGCACGCGCGCCAGCGTGTCCGCCGCGTCGCCGTGGGCGAACAGGTCCACCGCGTAGTTGCGCCCGCCCTGCGAGGCATCCGCGTCGATCTGGATCAGCGGCTTGGGCAGCGGCATTTCATTGTTGCGGGTTTCGTTGCCGCGCAGGCGCGACCCGATGACGATCATCAGGTCACTGCTCTGGTAGAGGTCGACCGCTTCCGGCCCCATGTTGAAGGCGCCCAGCGTGCCCGGCTCTTCCTCGGAGACCACGCCGCGCCCGTTGGTCGAGGAGACGACCCCGACACCGCGCCGCATCAGTTCCGTCGCCTCTGCCACGGCGCCACGCGCGCCGCCGCCCAGCCAGATCAGCGGACGCTTGGCCTGCTTCAGGTGGTTGGCGATGTCCTCGATCACCGCGTCGCACACGCGGGGCACGACCGGCACCGGCGCGTGCTGCACCCCCTGCGGCGCCGCAAGGCTGCGCTGCACGTCCACCGGGATCTCCAGCGACACCGGACCGCTGGGCGCCGAAAGCACCGCCGAAACAGCCGCGGTCAGCGCGCCGATGGCGCCATTCGCGTCCCACATGCGGAAGACCGCCTTGGACACCCCGCGCAGCATCTCTGGCTGGCGCGGCACGTCGTGGATCGCCGCGCGGTCACGGTCGGCATAGGCCAGGTCGACCTGGCTGGTGATGTGCAGGACACGGCTGCCGGCGGTCAGCGCCTCGGCCTGCGCGCCGGCGGCATTGCCCGCCGCGGTCCCGGTGGACGTCAGGCAGACGCCCATGCCACCAGACACCCGTGCATAGGCATCGGCCATGTTCATCGCGCCCGCCTCGCCCCGTGCCGGGACGAACCGGATACGACCCTGCCGCGCCACCGCGTCGAGGATCGGCATGTTGTGGATCGAGATCACGCCGAACATGGTGGTGACGCCCACGTCCGCCAGGTAACGGGCAATAAAATCGCCGACCGTCTCGGTCTGCTGAATGGCTTCGTGTTTCATACCCATCTCCCTAGATGTGCCGTGCCAGGCCGCCCGAAACGTCAAGCTGGGCGCCGGTGATGTAACTGGCCGCGCGCGAGCCGAGGAAGGCAATCGCGTTGGCGGCCTCTTCGGGGTCGCCGAGGCGGCCCATCGGAATGCCTTTCTTTTCGGCCAGCGCGCCGTACCAATCGGCGCGGCTGACGCTCTGGTCCTCTCGCGCGGCAAAGCGGCGGGTCCATTGGCCGGATTCGATCAGCCCCATGAGGACCGAATTGACGCGCACGTCGGGGGCCAGTTCGACGCTGAGCGATTTCAGCATGTTCTGAACCCCCGCGCGGGCCGAAGAGGTGCAGACCATGTGCGGTTCCGGCTGGTAGGCCAGCAGCGAGTTGACCGCGACGATAGCGCCTTGCGCCTCACGCAGCATCGGCAGGAAAGCCCGGACCGGCAGCACCTGGCTGAAGATCTTCAGCTCGTATTCGTCGCGCCAGTCCTGGTCGCTGGTTTCGGCGAAGGTCGACAGACGCCCCTGGCCCGCGTTGTTCACCAGCAGGTCGCAGCGGCCAAAGGTCTGCTTCACCTCGTCGGCAAAGCCGTTCACCTCATCCGCGTCCAGCACAGAGAAGGCTCGGGACAGAACGCGATCCTCGCCGTAGTCCCGGCGCAGCACGCTGGCCACGTCCTCCAGCCGCGAGGCGTTGCGCGCACAAAGCGCGACCCTGGCGCCCGATCCCAACAGGACCCGCACAGTGGCAAGGCCGATGCCCGAGGATCCGCCGGTGACGACCGCCACCGATCCATCGTATCCGAAATTCATTCCGCTGCCCCCCGGTTGCGTTGTGCCAGTTCCGGCCAGCCCGGATCGGGCCGCCCCTGCATCACCGCGCGTTGCGCCGGAGTCGGCGGGCCGGCGGTCATCCAGCGGTCCATCAGTTCGGGATTGTCGCGCGGCCAGACCTGCGCCTCATGCGTGGTCTCGTCGATCTGCTGCAGTTCCGAGGTGAACTCGATCACAAAGCCCGAGGGCGAGACGAAATAGGCGAACGGATTGTTGCCCGGCCCGTGACGGCCCGGCCCCCAGGTGGGGACATGGCCCTTCTGCTTCATCCGGCCGATGGCACGCATGAATTCGTCGATGGTCGGCAATTCAAAGGCAACGTGGTTGACGCTTGCATAATGCGCGCGGACCAGGGCGATCGAGTGGTGATCGGTGTTGCAGCGCAGGAAGACCATCTGGTCGGCCGAGTAATCCGAGGTGCGGAACCCCAGAAAATCCTCGTACCAGGCTTGCACGCCTTCCATGTCCGGCGTGTTCAGCACCACGTGGCTGACCTTCTTCGGCTTGGACCAGTCCGGTTCCTCGGGCAGTTGCCGGGCCTCGGTGCGGAACCGCAGGCGGCGCATGTCCGGGTCGAGAACCTCGAAGCCATAGCCACCGGCCCAGTCGTCGAACTCTGCCGGGGCGCCCAACACCTGCGCGCCTTTTGCCACGCATTGCGCGTGCAGCGCCTCCGTTTGTGTGCGGTCGGGCATGGCGAAATGCACGTATTCGATGCCAAAGACATCGCCCTCGGTCAGCCCGTAGAGAAAGGGCTCTGTCCCGGTGCCGCGCAAGAGCGCGGTGCCGTCGTCGCTATGGGCCAGCTTCAGGCCCCACATGTCCTCGTAGAAGGGCAGCGTTTCCGCCAGGCCCGGGCCGCGCATCATGATGCCGCGCAGGCTGCCGGTGCGGATCGGGGTCTCGCTCATCGGGTTTCCTCCTTCGTTCCGCCGGTCAACCGGCTGTCTCGGTGTGCGCGGCCAGCGCGGCGGCGAATGCCGCCGGGGCCTGCAGGTAAAGCGCGTGCCCCGCATCGGGCACGATGGTCAGGCGGCCCTGCGCGGCGCGATGCAGCGCGGCAAAGGCGCGGCGGGCGCCATCGGGGGGCGTAACCACGTCTCCGGCGCCGACGATCACGTCGGTCGGCACCATCAGCCTTTCGGCATCATCCAACAGCCGGCCCGAGGCCAGCATCCGCGCGGCCTGCCCGTAGCCGGGCAGCGTGACCTGCGACATGGCCGCCTGCACCTGGGCGACATGGCCCGGGTTCGCGTCCGGGTCATGCACCAGCCGCGCGGCGCGCAGGACGGCGAACTTTTCGGCGCCAAGTCGCTGAAGGTCGTCGATCCGCGCCTGGGCCGCGGAACTCAGGCCACCACCCCGCGGCACGCCATGCCCCAAAGCAGGTGAGGCCAGGACAAGGCGGCTGACCCGGTCGCGGTGCGCGGCGGCAAAACTCGCGCCCATCAGCGTGCCCAGCGAGTGCCCGGCCAGCATGACCCGGCGCAGACCCAGCGCGTCGCAGAAAGCCTCCAGCGCGCGGGCGTAGTCGCTGGCCAGCGGCCAGTCCATCCCAAGCGGCGCAGAGGCTCCATAGCCCGGCGCGTTCCAGGCGATCACCCGGCGCGTCGCATCGATATGATCCAGGAGCGGCGTAAAGGAAGCCGCCTGCGATCCAATGCCGTGCAGCAGAACCAGCGCCTCGCCCTCGCCCGCGCGTTCGAGATACTCGATCCCGGCGGCGGTTTTCGTTTCCCAGCCGGTCATTTGAACACGAACCCGTTGTTGACGGGCAAAACCTGCCCGGTAAGTGTCAGCGCCCCCTCGCTCAGCAGAAAGGCCACGACATCGGTGATCTCTCCCGGCGCCTGCGGCCCGGGGACGGCGCGGCCGTCGGAATACTGACGGTGGCGTGCCTCGGGGACGTAATCGGTCGACTCGGTGGTCAGGATGCCCGGCGCCACGGCGCTGACACCCACCCGGTCCTTGCCCAGTTCGCGGGCCAGCGAGCGGGTCATCGACATGACCGCCCCCTTGCTGGCGACATAGGACATGAGATTGGGCGCGCCCCAGAGCGCAGTGTCCGAGGCCACGTTGACCACCCGGCCCGAGCCGGATGCGCGCAGCATCGGCGCGGCGGCGCGGGTCATCAGCCAGGTGCCGCGCACGTTCACGCGTTGCACCAGGTCCCAGCTGTCGATCTCGATTTCCTCGAAGCCGATGCCGCCGATGCCGGTGGCAATGGCACCGTTGTTGACCAGCCCGTGCAGCGCGCCGTCCGTGGCCTTGCCGACGGACCCCGCCAGCGCGGTGATCGACGCGGGATCGCCCAGGTCGACCGGCAGGAACTGCGCGCCGACCTCCTTGGCCGTGGCGCGGCCCTCGTCCTCGGCGATGTCCGCCAGGATCAGCTCCGCGCCGTGGCCCGCGAGGCAGCGGGCGATTTCCGCCCCCAGACCCCGCGCCGCGCCGGTCAGCAGGATAAGACGTCCTTGCAGCATCATCACTCTGCCGCCACGCTGTCCTGCTTCAGCTCCGCCTCGACCTGCGCCTTGGCGGCACGGGTCAGGATCTGGCGGATACGGCTGACGCCCAGGTCATGCTGATAGAGCATCTCGCGCTTGCGGGCGTCGTCGGGCATGCCTTCCAGCATCACGCGGTCCTGCTCCAGCACGTCCCAGTGGGTCTTTTCCATCTTGGCACGGTAGAGGAAGCGCCAGCTTTCGCGCGCCATCCCCTCGACCTGGCGCATCCGCCAGAAAAAGACCTTGGTTGTTGTCTCGTCCATCGGGGTGACAAAGCCGATGATGCGAAACACGCCCCCCGGCCCCGCCGCCGGCGGATAGGGGATTTCGAGAAAGCAAAACATGTCTCCCGGGTAGACCTCGAACTCGGTCCAGTCGAAATTCTCGCCGGTCTGGCCGACGCGCTCGATCCGGAAGCCGTTGTCGGTCTTGTCCAGCTTCATCAGGTCCTGCTTGGACCCGTAGGCAAGGGTAAAGCTCTCGGCGTGCAGGTAGCAGCCGTGCATCGGATCGGCGAGGTTGTCGAGCGCGTAGCGATAGTTCGACTCCCAGACCGAGGTGCAGAGGAACCCGGCCCAGGCGTCGTCGCTCATGACGTCGGGCATCACCAGCTCCGGCGCCTCCGGCCGGTCGATGGAGGGGACATAGACAAAGACCGCGTCGTTGGCCTCTGTCACCTGGAAGGACTTGACCGCCTTGCGGCCTTCCAGCGCGCATTCGGGCATCGCTGGCACCTGGACCACCACGCCGTCACCGTCCACGACCACGCCGTGATAGCGGCAGGCAACATGGCCCTCGTGGACCTCGCCGTAAGACAACGGCGCGCCGCGGTGGGGGCAGAAGTCCTCGATGCAGCGCAGTTTGCCCGAACCGTCGCGCCACAGCACGATCTTGTCACCCAGCAGCTTGGTGCCGTAGGGGCGCGAGGCCTTCACCTCGACCGATTTGCAGACCGGGTACCACTGGCCGCGCAGACCTTCGTTCACGCGCTTTTCGATCAAGGCTTTCTTGTCGATGGCAGTCATTGTCATACTCCCTTGGGAATGCGTCCGCCGCTCAGCCGTGGGCCTTGGGCAGGTAATGGAGAACACGCTCTTCGATGCGCACGAGGGCCGAGTAGAGCACGAAGCCGATCACGGTCAGCAGGATGATGGCGTTGAAGACCATCGCGGCATTCGCCTGTCCGCCACCGTAGGAAATCAGGAACCCGAGGCCGGTGTTGCCGCCCACCAGTTCGCCCACCGTCACGCCAATCACGGCCAGTGTGGAGGCGATGCGCAGGCCGGCCATCAGGTTCGGAACGGTCGAGGGCATCTCGATCTTCCAGAAGATGCCGAAGCGCGACAGGTTGTAGGCCCGGGCCAGGTTGATCAGGTCGCGGTCGACGGTGCGCATGGCCTGCAGCACGTTGACGAGGACCGGAAAGAACACGATCAGCACAGTCACCAGCAGCTTTGGCATCGAGTTGTAGCCGAACCACATGATGAAGAGGGGCGCAAAGGCGACCTTGGGTGCGATCTGCAGCGCCAGGATGTAGGGCGACAGGACCTTTTCCCAGAAGGCCGACATGCCCAGCAGGTAGCCCAGCACCGCGCCCAGCAGGCTGCCGATGGCAAAGCCCAGTACCGTGTAGAGCGCGGTCGACAGGACATGTGCCCAGAGCCCTTCGAAGGCCCACATGCGCTGGAATTCGGCCAGGCAGTCGCTCAGCGTGGGGATGATGAAGCGCGGGACATCCAGCGCCGGCGGCAGGAATTCCCAGGCCAGCAGCACGAGGGCCAGCAATGTCAGGCTGACGATCGTTGTCATGTGACGCTGCGCCATGCTTGGTCTCCCGGTTGCAGATTTGTGTTTGGTCGGGCGGGTCCCTTGGGCCGGGGCCTTCGCCCCGGCCTGGATTTGCGTTGCGTCGGTCATTTCACGAATTCATTGGTGTAGAGGTCTTCGATCGGCACAGCGGTGCGCACGATGCCGCGATCGACGTAGAAGGTCTGGACGGCCTTGATCCGCTCGGGATCGAAGGTGCCCAGGGGCTGGTTTTCGCCTTCGGGATAGATCAGCGAGGCGTAGGCGCGCATCACGCCCTCGACCATCTTTTCCTTGCCACTGTGCTGCGGAACAAAGCTGACATAGTCCTTGGCGGCCTGCTCGGGATCGTCCTGGATGTCGCGGATGCCCTTCAGGACCGCATTCACGAAACCGCTGACGATCTCGGGGCGTTCCGCGATGGTCTTGTCAGAGGCGATAATGGCCTGCGCCATCGCCGGGAAGACGGCGTCGACCGGCATCTGCTTCATCTCGACACCCGCGCCCTCGACGGCGGCGATCCACTCCGGCACGCCTGAAAATGCATCGAGGTTGCCGGCAATGGACAGCTGGATGATGCCACCCGGGCCAACGGCCTGGATGTCGACGTCATTCTTGGTCAGCCCGACGGAGGCGAGCACGCCCAGCAGGTTGTAATAGGTGGTGTCCTGGAACGAGAGCACGCCGACCGACTTGCCCCTGAGATCCGCCGGGCTTTCGATACCGCTGTCGGCGCGCCATGCCAGCTGGGTCAGACCACGGCCGCCCAGCAGGGCCACGCCGCGGATGTCCAGACCATTGGCCCGCACGATGATCGAGGTGTCGCCGATGCCGCCGCCAAGGTCGGCATTGCCCAGAGCGACCTGCGTCGCCACATCCGCGCCGCCCTTGCCGACGCGAAAGGTCACGTCAAGGCCGGCCTCTTCGAAGTACCCCTTGCCCTTGGCAAGCTGGAAGGGCGCGAAGGCCGGCAGGAAATCCGGGGCCGGGAACAGGTAGGTCACCTGCTCTGCCGCGCTTGCGAAAGAGGCCGAAACGGCCATTGCAGCGGCGGCGATCGTGTTGATGAACGTGTGTTTCATGTCTTTTGACTCCCTGCAGTCAGGCTGCTTTTTCTTCGAGCTTCAGTAGTTTGAAGAGCTGCGCGGCATAGTCGGCCACTTCGGGCAGCGTGCGCCGCTTGATCGGTTCGTCGCGGTGCGGCAGATCCACCTTGATGTCCGCGATCACCGTGCCGGGACGTTCGCTGAGGACCAGGATGCGGTCGGACATCAGCACGGCTTCTGCCAAGTCATGGGTGATCAGCAGCGTGGTCTTGCCCGCCTCTGCGATGGTCTTGGCAAAGGAGTTCTGCAGCAGCAGCTTGGTCTGCGCGTCCAGCGCCGAGAACGGCTCGTCCAGCAGGATGATCTCGGGGTCGATGGCGAGGGTGCGGGCCAGTGCCGCGCGCTGCCGCATCCCTCCCGACAGTTGATAGGGATACTGCTGGTCGAACCCTTCGAGGTGGCAGTGCTTGAGTTCTTTCATGGCGCGTTCGCGGCGGGCTTCCTTGCCGACGCCGCGCGATTCCAGCCCGAATTCGATGTTCGAGATGATGTTGCGCCAGGGCAGAAGCAGGTCCTTCTGCAGCATGAACCCGACATGTGTATTGGGGCCCGTGACCGGCTCGTCGCTGACCAGCACCTGGCCCTCGGTGGGCTGGTAAAGGCCTGCTGTCATCGACAGGATCGTGGACTTCCCGCAGCCCGAGGGGCCGACCGCCGAGACGAATTCGCCCTCTTCGACGCGAAAGTTCACGTCCTTAACGGCGGTCAGTTCCTCGCCGGAATTGGTCGGGAAGCGCTTGGTGACGGAACGGAACTCAAGCGCCATAACCCTGGGCCTCGTATGCTGCGTCCAGGTCGGCGTTGATCGCCTTCAGTTCTTCGCCCAGCAGCGCCTCCGTCCAGTCGGTGCGGCCCGACTTGGGGGCGGTCACGCCCTGATCCGCCAGCGCGGCGGCGACCTTGGCAAAATCGTGCTCGCCGGTGCCGTAGATTTTCATCAGGGCCTCGGCCAGGGCCATTTCCGCCGGTTCCAGGTCGCGCCCGCGGCACTGGTTCGCCAGTGCCGGGCGGCTGGTGTCCTGCGCGCGCTCCGTGAGCCTGTCCTTGAATGCGTCATGTCCACTCATGTGCCGGTCTCCCTTATCCATCGTGGCTTGCTTTATCGCGTCGCGTCTTTGCGATGTGTTCATATTTTAACATGATGTTCAAATATAGACTGCCTGACTGCCCTGCGTTCTGTCAACGAATTTCCGCGGATCGCGCCAGCCAAAGGCACCCGCATTGACAGATGCCCGCAGATCCGACACTGATTATATCTGAACAAGATGTTATTTTATGAACACTTGCGGAGAGGGAGACACCTTATGAATGCCTTGAAAATTGCTATTGCCGGCGGGGGTGTAGGCGGGATGGCGGCGGCCATCGCGCTGCAGTCACACGGCCACCAGGTCGCGATCTACGAACAGACTTCGGCCTTTGGACGAATCGGCGCCGACGTGAACCTGACGCCGAATGCCGTTCATGCGCTGGACGGACTGGGGGCGGGAATCGGTGATCGGCTGCGCGAAACCGCGGCCCGCCCGGAATACCGCATCAGCCGGATGTGGGACGATGGCCGCGAGACCTCGCGCCTGCCGATGAGCGCGGCGGCCGAGGAGAAATACGGTGCCCCGCAGCTGACCATCCACCGCGCGGACCTGCTGAGCGCCCTGCAGGATGCCCTCGCACCCGGCACCATCCGCTTTGGCGCGGCGGTCGCCGGGCTGGAACAAGGGGAGCAAGGTGCCACCCTGCTGCTGAAGGACGGCAGCCGTCACGCGGCGGACGTGCTGATCGGTGGCGACGGCATCCATTCCGCCCTGCGCACGGCGATGTTCGGCCCCGATGCGCCGCGCTTTACCGGGCTGGTGTCCTGGCGCGCGGTTGTTCCGCGCGCGGCGGTGGCCGAATTGCCCAACCTCGACAGTTTCACCAAGTGGTGGGGGCCGGATTCGGACCGCCAGATCGTCACCTTCCCGCTGACCGGCGGCGAAGAGATATTTGTCTTTGCCACCACGCCGCAAACGGACTGGAGCGAGGAAGGCTGGACCCTGCCCGGCGACATCGCGGAGCTGCGCGCCACCTACGCCGATTTCCACCCCGAGGCCCGCACCCTGCTGGAAGCCTGCACCGAGGTCACGCGCTCGGCCCTGCACGTCCGCGAACCGATGCCGCGCTGGTCACAGGGCCGTGCCGCCCTGTTGGGCGACGCGGCGCACCCGATGGTGCCGTTCATGGCCCAGGGCGCCTGCATGGCGATCG